>CAJXTM010000654.1 GCA_913061385.1 uncultured Rhodopirellula sp.
CCCAGAGCGTGATCTCGACCTTGGGCACAAAGGCCTGTGAGTATTCGGTTTCCTGGTATTCGTCGAGATAGCTTTTCTGGCGACCGTAGCCTTTGACTTCGGTCACGCTCAAAGCTTCGATAGGAGCCCGCCGTAAACTGGTCAGGACTTCTTCGGCGAGGTGCGGGCGGATGACGGTAACAATTTGCTTCATGGTTTTCCTGTACCCCACAGTCTAACGACCCTTTCAGCTCAGAAAAGGCGGGAAAATGTCGTCAGGACCGTTCGGACCGGAGATTCTGCTCTTCGGCGGATCTTTGGTTCGTGAATCAAACCGGCAACTTCACTAGAATCATAGCCTCCGGGGGTGCCTTTTGAGTCCGCTAGGTGCTCGACGCTATTCCTTAATAAACGCATTGGGTTTCCCGGTAATCTCGGCTGATCTTTCACCATTTGGTTTCTTCGTTTCTGGATACTGGCATGCCATCTCCTCATGTTCTCTATTTGATTCCTAGCAAGTTTTTCCTGCTGGCCTGCGTACTGCTACCGTGTTCATGGGGCGTCGCTATCGAGCCAGTTACGCCACTGGGTCAAACATCGTTGACGCAGGGAACGCTGAGAATGGTTGGTGGCACCTACTCATTTACAGAGGGGCCCACCGCAGATGCTTCCGGCAACGTTTATTTTACGGACCAACCCAATGATCGAATCATTCGCTATGACTTTGCCACGGGGGAGTTAAGCGACTGGTTGAAGCCTTGTGGGCGGGCAAACGGTTTGTTTTTCGTTGCTCCTGACAAAATGATTGCATGTGCTGATGAGAACAACGAGCTTTGGCAGATCGATGTGACCGACAAAACGCATCGGGTGCTCGCGGTGGGAACGGAGGGACAAAGGTTTTCGGGGCCAAATGATTGTTGGGTGGATCGTGATGGCGCGATTTATTTCACTGACCCTTTGTACAAACGCCCGTATTGGACTCAGATCATTCCAGCAGGTAATCCACGAGGCGTTTACAGGGTTTCTCCCGAAGGCAAAGTATCAAAGGTGGTTGCTGACTTGAAACAGCCTAACGGGATTATCGGTGACGCAGAGAACCGCCACGTCTATGTGGCTGATATCGGTGATGGAAAAACATATCGCTACCGGATTGCCGAGGACGGGCAACTCACCGATCGAATAATGTTCTGTTCCATGGGGAGTGATGGAATGACAATTGATGAACAAAGAAATGTTTATTTGACGGGCAGAGGGGTAACGGTTTTCAATCGTGATGGTAAGAACATTTCAAATGTTCCGATCCCCAAGGGCTGGACAGCGAATGTCACTTTTGCCGGTCCAAAGCGAAAGCATCTATTCATTACGGCAAAGGATTCGGTGTTCGTGATCAAAATGAATGTTGCCGGACTTAAATGATGCGACCCTGACAATGCTTCACTGCAACTGATGCAGTTGCAGTGAAGCCATCGCGTCTCTGTGAATATGTATCTTGGTGTAACGCGGGGTAGTTGATGAATGTGAATCTGTCACGATAGTCTTCTGGCTCGATTCTTCCGTTATGTTTTGTGTTGCTGTCTCGTTGCGATCTTCATTCAATGCTTTGTTTGCTGCTCAATAAGGTCCCTCAACGCCGTTGGCTGCTCAGTGTTGTATCGCTGACCACTATTGTGTTGTTGCTCGCCGTTGCGGCAGGAACGAATTACCTCGCCGCTGACACGGACGGGATTGATGCTGGATCATCGCATGATTCAGATGCATTTACTTTCGTCCGGGTTCAATACGATAGCACTGGTGGCTACAACGAATCGTGGTATCGATATGAGGGACGCGACTGGCAGAGGTGGGAAACAGACTATCCGCGAGCGGAAAAGAATCTCATCTATCGATTGAATGAATTGACGTCGATGAAGATCAGTCCTGAACCAATCGTATTGCGTTTGACGGATGATCGACTTCTCGATCACCCGTTCATCTTCATGAGCGATATTGGCTGGCAGCAGTTGTCACAGCAGGAGCGTGCTGGTCTGGAGCGATACCTACGGAGTGGCGGATTTCTCTGGGTCGATGACTTTTGGGGGCAAGCAGAATGGGGCAGCTTCATGCAGAACATCGGAACACTGCGATCCGACTGGACGGTGCGTCCGATCTCTTCTGAACATCCGGTTCTGACGATCGTCTATCCACTAAAGCAGTGTCCGCAGATACCCGCCCGGGTTTTCTATCAACAAACGGGCATGCCTTGGGATCCGCCTTTTGCACATCGCAATCCCACGGGCGGTGTCTCCGGGGTCAACCGTGTTCGTCTCATGGGGCTGTTTGATAAACAGGATCGCTTGATGGTTGTTGCAACTCACAACACTGACATTGCAGATGGGTGGGAGCGGGAAGGCGAGTCGAAAGAGTTTTTTGAGCGATTTTCAATCGATTCCTACGCGATCACCATCAATATTTTGGTGTACGCGTTGACTCATTGAACCATCGTTTGATGTGCCGTCGCTAACAGCACAGGTTTGTCTTTGCACGTTGCCGGTTCGCCATGCGGATGCTTTTGGCAAAGTGCGAACTCATGCAGTTTTGGCGATTACTTGCTGTATTGTTCGAAGCTCGCCTGTAGCTGATCACGTTCCTGTGTTTTGCCCTTGGTAATGCGGAAGCGATAGCGGAACGTGACTGATTTTCCGTCGGCGATGTTGACGACAGTGAAAGGTCCAAAGCGACCGTAGTCACGATAGGCTGACCAGCGAGCACCATCAGGGTTCGCCGGGTGGTTCATGTGCTGGACGGACCACCAGTCGTCTCCTACTTGAAAGCTTTCAGCCACCCATGGCAGGTCACGATCTTTTTTAGGGTCGACACCTTCTTTGTGGAATGTATATGCCGCTGATTGGTTTTCCGCGACTTGTTGTGAGGGGCGGAATTGTACTCCAGCGTGCTCTGGGTCACCGTTGAGTTCGACATCGCCATGGTTGGCAGTGAGTGTTGATGTGAAATCGATCACGGTGTGTGCATCATCCTCGGATATCACTTTGTAAGTCCGTTTCTCTTCGAGTACAGGTTCACCCTCGATGCCGATCCAATCGATCAAAGCGGTGATGCTGGCACCCGTGTTTGCTGCTTCGGTCGCTTCGAATTCACGGTGCTTTTGAACTGTGTTCCGGACATGCCAAAGGTCATGACTTTTGCCGCCCTGTTTAAGTTTGTTCCAGCCAATGAAGATTCCGCGATGGTGCGGAAATTTTCCACCCGCTCCCTTGGTGAGCGTGGTTTCACCATCGTCAGCCAGGACGTGGGCGAATACTTTTGCCGTATCGAATGTTTTGGCATCATCTGTGGTGTCACGTGCGTACATGTAACGCAAAATCGGCTTGCCATCGGGGCTGATGATGTCAGCGTGTTTTCCTGTGTTGTCCTTGACCTGGAAAGAATCGGCGGCCTGCGCAAGGTCAGACGCGAGTCCGAGTAGGAAGAGGCTGCAAAAAGTGAGAGTGCGGTACATGGAGGGTTCCGAGATGGAGAGGGGGATAGCAGTGGTATGCTGCACGGTCGTGCATTCTAAAGACGATCGTACTGGACTTCAAATGTATTTGCGATTCTGTGGCTGCTTTGATCCCGTCGACTTGACATGGGATTCGTAGGACTGCCATCGTCAGGCAATAAGCGATTGCAGTGAATCGGGGAGGTCAACGGACACTTGTGAGTGTCGATTCCTGTCTCTTATACACATCTCCGAGCCCACGAGACCGAGGCTG
>CAJXTM010000655.1 GCA_913061385.1 uncultured Rhodopirellula sp.
CGAGATCTACACGTAAGGAGTCGTCGGCAAGCGTCAGATGTGTATAAGAGACAGGCGTTCGTGTGGGATTCGCGGAACATGAATGTCATGGGATGAGAAGAAAAGAAAGAAAGGTTCTTTCTGATGGTCCTCGATGAAATCAACCGATTTCTCGACCCACTTATCGGCGAGATCTTCATCGCGGAATCGGGCAGCATGTCCACCTGTATAGAAACCGATTCGGCTGATTCCATTGTGGATAGTTGAGTTGTGACCATGGGACCAGTCCATCTTGAGCGTGTTGCGATGAGTTTGACCGGTAGGGTGATCAGGGCTGGGTTTTTTCTTACCGACCCACAGAGGGTCTTTGGGATCGAGGTTCGGTACTCGATGGTCGTGAACATAAACTTGTGGCACGCGGTCGTTGGTCGTGGGCAACAGAAAGCAAGTGTCAAAGCCAATTTCAAGTGGCCCTGGCTTCAGGTCGCCATTCCAGTCCGGACCTTCTGGTCCACCCAAGCCGAGGTGCCATTTGCCAATCACGGCAGTTGCATACCCGGCTCGCTGTAGCATGGTTCCAACCGTCTCGGTTCCCGGCTTGATGATTGCTGGCGCAGTCGGTGGTGCGATTCCAGTACGCTCACCACGAAAGGCATAGGTGCCGGTCAACAGCGAATAGCGGGTGGGTGTGCAGGTGGATGCCGAACAATAACCGTTTGTGAACCTCAATCCGCCGGCAGCAAGTCGATCGATGTTGGGGGTTTTCAGTGAGGTCGCTCCGTAGCACGACAGATCACCATAACCAAGGTCATCCGCCATGATCACAACGACGTTCGGTTTTTCACTGCGAGCGGTGGTGGACAGAACCAAGATAAAACAGGCAATCAGGACCGAAGTCCACTGTGCACGGGGCATATCATTTCTCGTGAGGAAGGAAGCATGGGGCTGGGAAAGCCAACCCTCATTGTAAGTCAGAAATCTCGAAACTATAGATGACTGTAACTCGATTTCTGCGTCTTCCTGGAAAAGGGCAGCATCGATTAGAGAGGTAATGGTAATGGATGGACACGTTTTGACCCAAAAGTCGGTGAGATGCCTTGCTTCTATGATTCACATCTAGAACGCGACCGAATCATCTGGTCACCCATCCCATGCGGACCGAAGGCGACAATGCCTGCATTACCCCCTGTCACGGACTGATCGTCACAGACGGCTGCGCACCGGCAATCAGTGACCTTACTGCAGCCAGACCGAGCGGAACCGCATATCACTATCACTTGGCTGGGGTGCTGTTTCTGGTTCCTGCGGAAGCATGTTGTTCCAGCAAGGAGGCGATTTGTGGCCTGACTTTTTGTAGCCGCGTTAAATCAAACTCCCGATTCAGTGATCGGCCTACACCCTGATAGGATGTTGCCAGTTGGGGATCCCAGTCTTTCGAGACAATATCCAGAGCGGTTTCGCCCTTAGGATTTTTTGTCTTCGTGTTTGCTCCTTTTTTCAGCAGCAGTTTGACCAGAGATTCATCACCGAAAAAAGCGGCCAGATGAAGAGGAGTATTGCCATCTGGTCCGCTCATCGTGACATCGGCTCCACGTTCGATCAGGAATCGGGCTGAATCTGGGTGATCTTGAAGAATGGCGTTACGCAGCGGTGTTGCGCCACGGCGTCCTTGTTTGGCATTCACGGCAACACCAGCATCCAGGAATCGTTTGATGGCGGTATTGTCACCGGCAGAAGCAGCTGCCCAGATGTCGTTGATGGGAGTCGAGGAACGACGTGGTTTCAATTGGGCTGCCATGGCGGGGTCGAGTTTCGAACCTTCGGACAGGCAGTACAGTTTTGAAGCAGTTCGGATTAGCACTTTATCACCAACCACAGCAGGGCAGGCGATGCACAGTTCATCGAGTTCGTTGCGCGCGACAATTTCGAACTCTTCACCCGCTTTGATCACGTAGGTCAGTCCGTCTTCACTGAGACAAAACAGGTAACCGTTGTAAGCAAACGGTGATGCGGTGAAAGAGCCTGACGGTGAAAAGCGTTTTTTGCCGTAAACCTGTTCGCCGGTGCGAGCATTGTGACAGGTCATGAAGCCTTGATCGTAAAGCGTATAAAGATAGTCGCCGTAAACGGTTTGGCTGGGATTGTAAGATGATGAAGTGCCTTGATACCACTCAATGAATTCACTGTCGGTGTAGTCTCCGTCTGGCGTGATGTTGCCGCTTGCACCTGGCTTGATCGCAAACGTGGGCCGGTGCGAGTCGCCTACATATCCCGATGCCACATAGCACATTCCGTGTGCGCTCATCGGTGATGGAATGACTAGGTTTGACATCTGGCCATCAAATTCCCAAAGCACATCTCCATCGAGCGAGTAGCTGCGATTGCGTTTCTTTCCGGGCACGACGATTTCTGTACGTTGCTCATTTTGCCAGACCAATGGAGTTGCCCAGGAATGGGTTTCATTACGTTCCCGTTTCCAGAGTTCTTTTCCTGTTTTGGCATCAAATGATGCTATCCATGATTTTTCAAGATTGTCATAAACGACAAATACCTGACCGTCATGAACAACAGGGGAGGCTGCGGCGCCATAATCCATGAAGGTTTTTCGGGGTTCAATGTCGCGTGACCACAACAATTCGCCATCGAGGTCGTAGCAGTACAGTCCAACATCACCGAATAGAACGTAGAGTCGCTCACCATCCGTTGTGGCGGTTTCCGCTGCATAAGTACTTTTGGGGTGTCGGGGAATCTGAGGTTGCCCACTGTGGGCTTCCTGCTTCCAGAGTTCTTTGCCTGTGTTCAAGTCGAAGCAATAAACCAGCCAACGGTGAAGACCTTTGCCTGGATCCCGGACTCCCTGTCCCAAGTAAAGACCTTTGCTGGGAGCCAGATTTTGTTCATCGCTGACAACGGTGGTCAAAAAAACCTTATCTCCCCAGACAATCGGACACGACCATCCCCAGCCAGGAATATCAATTGCCCAGCATACGTTCTCTGTCGTGCTCCAGCTTGTCGGCAAGTTGGGGTGATCTTGGCCGACACCATTTCCATCGTCACCTCGAAACCGTGTCCAGTGGTCAACGCCACTGACCACTGGCATTGCGGTGAGTGTCAGGCAAACAGCCAACACGATCATTCGAAACATGGTGCGAATCCGTTAGAAAGAATAAAAACTGTGCAGCGCAGCGAAAACGGGGTAGGGCAGGGCAGAGCAGAGTAGTTCCACTATGTCAGATCAGGCTCCGTACCAAGGAAATGCCTGTCACTCTGGTCAAGGTAACAGGTTGACGCGTCCACTTGGGTGGACATTCACATTACTGCTCGGTTTCAATGCAGTACAGGTGCTTGGCGCCTCGCAGGAACAATTGACTACCTGCGAGCGCAGGCGATGCATCGAAACGTTCGTCGAGCTTGTTGAGGGCCGTGACTTTGTATTCGGGGCCGCGTTCAAGAACAAGCGTATTTCCATTGCGGCCTGTCAAATACACCCGTCCGCCAGCACCGACAGGCGATGCATAAATGTTGGACAGTTCACCGACTCGTTTTGGCCCGAAGGCAACCTCGCCTGTTTTTGCATCAAGGCATGTCAAAATTGCCTGATTGGACTGGTTGTAAAAGATCAGTCCCTCATACAGCAGCGGAGAAGGGATGTAGGGTGTACCCCGCTCTTTTTTCCAGAGGACTTTTTCGCTGTCTGAAATCTGTCTCTTATACACATCTGACGCTGCCGACGACTCCTTACGTGTA
>CAJXTM010000656.1 GCA_913061385.1 uncultured Rhodopirellula sp.
CGAGATCAGCCTCGGTCTCGTGGGCTCGGAGATGTGTATAAGAGACAGAATTGATGGTGTTTCACCCGAATCATGGTTTTCCCTGCAATTCGACGATGGCTCGGTCGTTGTCACCTCGGGAAATTCCATGCTGGCTTTCTCGGACCTCGGCCAGAAAATCTTGCACTTGAAAGCAGGAAGATTATCAGCCGATGTAACACCACAACCCGATGGTTCACCCATGCTGATTCACACCCGATCAGCCATTCTCGAAATCGTCGGGACCAGTTTTGACATCGATAGTGATTTGGGCGCAACCGCTCTGAATGTGACCGAAGGAAAAGTGCGAGTGAAACGACACAGCGATGGTAAACTTGTCGATGTACCAGAACAGCACCAAGTGATCGTGGCAGCCGATCAAGATCTGAGGGTCTCGCAGATCCCCAAAGTAGCTTACCACTGGCGAAGCCATCTTCAAGACGGCCCGAGACGCACCCATGGTCGTTGGCTGCCCGGCACATCAGATCAAGATCCAATGCTCAGCTGCCTTCCCCACGTCACCGAAGAAAACAAAACCATCTACACAGCTTCGTTCAAAGTAACGGTGCCCGATGCTGCACCCGTGATGACGAACAGAGGCACCATGATCAATGTCAGAGGTCGCTTGGATCGCGCCACTGCTCTGTATGTTGGAATGACCCTGAAAACTACCGAGGGAGACTTTGCAGGAAGATTTCAGGTCGTGCTACCGAGTCGTGAATTTCAGCCTGGCGCAGCTTTCAACCATCCTCTTGAAATTGGAAAATTCACACTTGATCCTGCGCTCTCAGCAAGGAAGGACCGCTTTGCCTCATCTGCTGATGAGCTGATTGTGGAATCGATTTGGTGCCACACCCTTTATCAACAAGCTGGTCTTGCCATCACCTCGGTCGAACTCACGGAGCAGTCTGAATGAGCACACTGTGCATTTTCTGGCGGCGTGCGGCCATTGTGATGCAGTTGCTCACGATGATTTTGCTGATAACACAGTCGCATGCAGCAGCCAAAGCCCCCAATGTGGTTCTGCTGCTTGCAGATGATCTTGGGTCGAAAGATATCGGCTGCTACGGAGGCCCTGTCAAAACACCCGCTCTGGACAAATTAGCAGCGAACGGTGTTCGCTTCACGGATTTCTATTCCGGTGCTCCTGTTTGCTCGACTGCCCGAGCAACCCTGCTCACAGGCAGACATCATCTGAGGACTGGAATCTACACAGTCATTCAGGATCACATGCATCACATGCATCTGCTCGAGAATGAAGTCACCATTGCGGAGATCCTGCAAGCTAACGGATACGAAACGGTTCATCTCGGCAAGTGGCATGTAGGAACGCCGTTTCGAGGTTGGAACAAACCATGGATTGATGAACACGGATTCGACCATTGGTTTGCCACTGATCTCAATGCTGCACCCTCACACCGTAATCCGAAAAACTTCTGGAGAAACCGTGAACGGGTCGGTGAACTTGAGGGCTATGCCTGCCAGTTGGTCGTCGATGAAGCGATCCAATGGCTGGACACAAAACACGTTGCTGAGAAACCTTTTTTTCTGAACATCTGGTTTCACGAACCGCATGCTCCACTTGCCGCACCCGACGAAATCGTTTCCCTGTACGGGGACCTGTCTGACCAATCCGCAATTTATTCGGCAACGATCGACAACACGGATCGCGCGATCGCGCGACTAATCAAAAAACTGGAACAAATCGGTTCCCTCGATGATACGATCATCATCTATACCTCTGATCACGGTAGCTATCGCCACGAAAGAAATGGTGATCTTCGCAGCGGCAAAGGTTCGCTGTTTGAAGGGGGGATTCGCACCCCGGGTATTATCTACTGGCCTGATGGTATCAAAGGTGGCCGCATCGAAAAGACACCAGCCGCCGCCATTGATATCCTGCCCACCATCTGTGGGTTGGTCGGCATTGATCAACCGAAAAAGGTTCACCTGGATGGAACCGACTTGTCGCCGCTGTTAAAAACGGATGTGAAGCAGTTTGAGCGTCAGCAACCACTGACATGGCATTCACCCACCAGCCAACCCGTGCTTGCGATCCGCGATGGCAATTACTCGCTGGTCGGCTGGCGGAACAAAGAATACCCCAAGAATCAGACCGCAATCCAAGATGTCATGAATCAGATGAAACTGATTCTCGAAAAACATCATGGTCGTGAATTGACTCGCGATGAGCTTTGGCACAAGTGTTACAACAGTCCCTTGAAATCACCTGACTGGAACCAACTTCGCAGCAAATTTGTCACGTTGAATACCTTTCAGGAATCGTGGATCCCCATGATCAAGTCTGGTTTCGGAGGAATCACGCGGTTTGAACTTTATGACCTGTCGGTCGACCCGGGTCAGACAAAGAACCTTGCCAAGCAATTTCCCGACGTTGCAAAACGATTGCAGCAAGCCGCCCTCAAGATTCATACAGATGTTCTTGCTGAAGCCCCCCTGTGGGGTCCACAAGAAAACTCTCGAACGGCTCCCCCCCATGCAACGAATGGTCCGGCTGAAAAACAAATGAAGATCCATCGCCTGGAAACCACAAAACGTTCCAGATTTGATGCGTTTGCTTACCTCAATCGCATTCCCGTGGAACGCAAAATCGATGAAACCCCCGATGACTTGAGCGGACGCATTTTGGGTCGATTGGCCAATCAGGAGGGACGTGTTCTGGTAAAACTGCCACCAGGGATGAACCGTGATGCTTATCAGGGATTCAAGATCGCTCTGGACAGTGGACAAGCCCTGCATGCAGGAAGTTGCTTTTCCTGCCATCAGCTTCCAGATTGCTCGCTCACCACCTCAAAGCCCGTCACACCTTCAATCCGCAACGCTTCATATTCAATGAAACAACTGCGACAAACCATGAAGACCGCTCCACATCACAATCTCCAGCTTAATGAGGGCGACCTCACTCGACTGCTGGCTTTGCTGCAAATACTCAAAGATGTTCCGGATGCAGACTTCCGGAACTTAATCATCAACGCTACCGTCCTCGACACCTCCGGAGACTTGGAATGAATCTTTTTCTCGGCGCAATGCGCCACAGGAATCCCCACCACCTCCAATCACACCCAGCCAATGTTGCAACCAGTCGCATGGCATTCAGTGTGGCTTTCATTCTGCTGTTAAGTGCTGTGGGCATCACTGCCGAGCCAAGCAACGACTCAAGGAAAGATTCAATTCAGGGCCGGGTGGTCAACTCAGCTGGTAGTGGAGTCGAGGGTGTGATGGTCTCAGCAGTTGATGCTGAACACCGTAAATGGACCTCTGTGTTCACCCAACAGGACGGTTCCTTTTCCATTTCCAACCTGCGTAACGTTGATCACAAACTACGAGCTCGCCTGATGGGACTGGGTGATGAATGGATCAATGGTGTTGCAGTGGGAACCGACAATGTGATGATTACAACTCACCCTGCGGTCGGCGATGAACTGGAATCACAACGTCCTGCCAGTAGCTCTTTCAGCATGCTGAAGTTCGATGATCCCCGCGACAAAATGAACTTCAAAATGTTCTGTTCCTACTGTCATCAAGTCGGAACGTTGGGCTTTCGAACCCCAGAAAAACCAGTTGACTGGGAAACCATGCTTCGACGCATGGATGGTTTTGGCGGACTTTATCCGCACACGCAGGACACCATCTGTCTCTTATACACATCTGACGCTGCCGACGACTCCTTACGTGTAGA
>CAJXTM010000657.1 GCA_913061385.1 uncultured Rhodopirellula sp.
TCAGATGTGTATAAGAGACAGGTAGTGGATCATTTCGGGACGTGGGCCGGGTCGAATCACCTTGTCAGCAATCTGCCTCGCTGCACCAAGATAATTTCTGAGTAGGTAATCAGAGGTAACCAGTCCTTCGCCCACGTTGTCAAATCCATCAGTCACGTCATCAGCAGGAAACGTTGTTGTTGGATCAAAGTCGACCATCGGAAGGTGAAAAAGATCGCGAATCGTATTTCGATACTCATTGCGATTGAGTCGTCTCAGGATGACCTTGCCGGCGTTGCCTCGCAGTGCGTTTTCTGCGTCGAACATCATTTTGGTCAGGGAGGCAACGATCTGTTTGACCTTTTCTTGTTTGGGTTGCTTTGCTTCATCCGGCGGCATGGCTGCCAAATTAAGTTGGTCCAGCACTTCTTGAAGCATTTCTGCCTGCGGTACGTGGTCAACTGTTTTGCCGTTCACCAGATCGGACGCCAGATGGTCAAAGCGGCGGTCGGCGTTTTGTGCTTCTGAACCGTGACAGTCCGTGCAGTAGTTACGCAAAAACAAAGCGACGTCGGCGGGCGACGATTCGGCAGCTGGTGCAGGCATCGTCAGCACCAGAATCAATGCACAGAAAACGTTGTTCTTCATGTCAGTAAATGATTAAGGTTGCTGCCATTGTTCGAGAACTGATCCTCGTCGATTCCAAATTTTTGGAGAATCGAAACGAATAGGTCGCCCAGGGCACGTCCATCGCGGTTGTGACGTTCAAAGCGATGATGGTTTCCGTGTTGGAAACCACCACCGGCAAGCAGGATGGGAAGGTTGCGACTGGAGTGGGAACTCGCATTCCCCATTCCGCTACCAAACAGGACAGCTGTTGAATCCAGCAACGGGTTGCCGTCGCTGTCCTGTGTTGTTTTTAATTTGCTGAGAAAGGTAGCGAACTGACTGGCGTAAAAGCGTTCGATGATCGAAAGCTCTTTCAGTAATTCCGGTCGTTTGCCGTGGTGAGTCAGCGAGTGGTAACCGAGTGTGATCCCGTCGAATGGAAATAAGCGATTGCCACCGGGATGGCCAAAGCAGATCACGTTGGTCGAATTGGTCTGCAGTGCCAGCACCATCAGGTCGTACATGACCGAGGTGTTGTAGGGATACTGCAGGTCCACGATGGTTTCGTCGTCATCGCGGCCACGAATCACATCGTCTTTGATGTTGGGTTTGCGTATATCAATCCATTCCGCCTGCCGATTCAATTTCCGTTCTACTTCGCGAATCGACGTGAAATACTGGTCAAGTTTCTGTTGGTCAGCCTGTGCCAAACGCAGACGCAGGCTTTTGGCATCCTGATGCACCACATCCAGGATGCTGCTGTCTTCGTCCAAATGCTGACGGGTTTGTTGTTTGGTCTTTGTAGCATCGTCGACGAACATGTTCGTAAAGACGCGGACAGGGTCGGACTGGGTGGGTAAACGAATGCCCGCTCGGGACCATGAAAATCCTCCAGATCCAAGCAGCATGGATGGAAAACGGGTCGTTTGTCCCAAGTGCTCAGCGAGTAACTGATCCAGCGACAGAAGGCGTTGAGGATTTTTCTTCGTGCTTTTCAGGTCAACACCATTCAGAAAGGTGTTAGAACAACCATGTCCTCCAGCGACCCCCGGATGATCCAGATTGGTGAAAAGACTCATGGAGTCGCGATGCGGCTGTAGCGTTTCAAGCAAAGCGGGCATCTCGTAGTCGCTACCCGTTTCCGTCGGGAAGAAGCCACCAGGGTTCATGCCATAGTTGGGTGAGACGCAGACGAATCGCTTGGCTGTCTCGCTCGACGTTTTTTCTGATTGTGCTCGCAATGATGCGAAGCCCGGTAACGCAATTGCGATGCCGAGACCACGTAGAACGTCGCGTCTAGGAAGGGGGTTCATCGTAAATCCTTGTTTGCGGACGTTGACAGCGACTAACGCCGCTGAAAAATGCTGCTGTTCACAACACCGGTGATCAGATCCCGCAGCCCATACCCTTGTGCTGAGCAATCCGCGGCGATCTGTTTGATTTCAGCATCGTCCCGGAACGTCAGTTCTCGCCCAGTTGCGTAGGAAAGTAGCTTGGTGGTGAGAGCTTCCGTGAACCGATCCTTGCGGGCAAGCAAGAGCTTTTTGAAGTCTCGTTCATTTTGAAATGTTTCGCCAGAAACAAGGTTTCCAGACCCGTCCACTGGCGGATTGCGGGCAGCTCGTGACTTATAGTGCGACCGATAACTGCCAATCGGGTCGTAGAATTCCAATGCGAAACCAGCGGGGTCGATTCGGTTATGACAATCTGCACAGGCCGCGACGTTTCGGTGCTTTGTTAATTGTTCCCGAATGGTCACTGCTCCGCGTGTGTCAGGTTCCAGTGGTTCGACATCAGGCGGTGGTGGGGATGGAGTCGTCCCTAGGATGTTTTCCATGACCCAGACGCCACGAACCACCGGGGACGTTTCGATTCCGTTGGCAGTCAGCGTCAATACGCTTCCTTGTCCCAGTAGTCCGCCTCGGTGGTGTTCAGGCCTGAAATTAACTCTTCGGAACGCTTCTCCCGTCACTCCCTCGACACCGTAATGCTGGGCGAGAGTGCCGTTGAGGAAACTGTAATCGCTATCAAGCAAATTTAGAATCGAGCCATTTTCTTTCAGCAGGTCAGCAAAAAAAAGTCGTGTTTCCTCTTTGAAGAAAATTTCCAGGCGATCTTTGTAGTAGGTCTCGAATGCTTTCGGGTCAGGTGGCATCGCACCCAAAGTGTCAATCCGCAGCCAGTGATCGGTGAAGTGTTCGATGAAAGCATCTGTTTTTGGGTCCGCCAGCATCCGATGTGTTTCTGAGGGCAGGTCTGTTTTTGTCAGGCCACCAGCATTTGCTTTCGCGGTGAGTGTTGCATCCGGCATGGAACTCCAAAGAAAGTAAGACAAGCGTGTTGCTAATTCATGTGGCTCAAGAGCAACCCCTGTTTGTTCATCGCCCTCATCGAGGTACAGGAAGCGTGGCGATGACAGGATTGCGGTCAGTCCCAGTTTGATCGCTCGTTCAGGTTTGTTGCCGGCTGCTAGTCGGTCGCGGATGAATTGCGTGTACTGTTCGACCTCCTTTGGAGACACGGGCTGTCGAAATGCGCGGGTTGCAAATCGAACAACTAAGTCATCGAGGTCAACTTGAGCGGCATCCAGCTGTTTTCCAAATAACAGTTGGTGACTTGCCGGAGGCCACTGTTCGTGAATTGGTCCACTGATATCCATGTTCCAAACGCGAATGCGGGGACCTTGATAACGTTCGGAAAGTAAAGGGTTCTTCTCGTTATTCGTAAGCTTTGCCACCAACGCCTTCGCGTCACTATCGCCCAATTTGGCAGCGTCCCGCTGAGTGGTCGTTGCGCGGATGACTTCGGGGTGGTGCTTTTCGGCAACGCGGCGAATATTTCCCTTTGAGCTGACTCCATTAGCCCAGCTGACAAATGGAACTGCACCTTTACGCAGCCAAACTTTTGCGGTGAATACAGCGGGGCTACCGTCCGGCAAGTCCCAGACCTCTGCCAAACGGCGCCGGTCAGCAGCGTTCTTGTTCAATAGCTTTGCTTCTGGAGCGATCCAAAGCGCCAGCTTCAAAGGCTCCTTTGTGTATCGCTCAAATTCAGCATGCTCATAGCCATGGTTGAGCCGGTTGGCTGCAGCTGCGTTGATGCTGATTTCATACCAACCATCCGCTGGCAC
>CAJXTM010000658.1 GCA_913061385.1 uncultured Rhodopirellula sp.
TACACGTAAGGAGTCGTCGGCAGCGTCAGATGTGTATAAGAGACAGCTATTGGTGATTGCGAGTGACCTTTCCCGCTACCGTCCGCTAGTACGATACACTGCCTTGGGCACGATTCTGTTCAGTGGACTTCAGTTTGTCGTCGATTCAATTTCCGGATTACCATCATGGTGGACCTGGGGCGAGTCGGGATCAACCTTGGTCGGCGGCGTGATGCTGCTTTGGCTCCAACGAACGAAAACGGAACAGCGCGTCTGCCGCTGAAATCTACGTTCTGAAATCTACGTTCTGAAATCTACGTTCTGAAATCTACAGTGATTGGTCAGGACCGGTGACATCATCCACTAGCCTTCGTGACCAAATTGCTCAAGCAACGTGCGCAACCGCTGGGTTAAACGATGGGTTTCCGCCGGACCAAGCACAGGCGGCATCTGCTCAAGAAAATCAGGCGGCAGGCCCTTCTGCTGCAAATAAACCGCCACTTTCGAGGCTTGCTCATCACGATAGGATTCGATGACGTGATAAGCAGCAAATCCGAGGATTCGATCCGAAATCTGCATCACCAAACGCCGCCACTGCGTCTTTTTATCTGCCACTTCTCCAACACAGATAGCACGACAGCGTTGCTGTTGAAGAACGAGAATAACGTCTTGTATCCAAGACCCATCCTCGACACGCGCACTGCGCTCGTCAGCCATGCCTTGATCGATTTCTTGCCCTACTGCTTCGAATACATGCTGAAATATGACGTCGACCGTCGCTTCCCACATCGCCGCAGGTCGCAGCGTGACACGCTCGGTTAGCAGAGCTGTTGTGACCTGCTCAAGTAGCCAGATCCTCTGCTCTGGATCCCACTGATCAAACCAATCAATCCCATAGTCACGTCCAAAATCATGGGTTTCGGGATCCCCCTCGGTATCCGCCGCAAGCTCAGACAACATCGATGCGACAGCTCGGCAGAGCAATCGCGACTCGGCTCCCCGAAGACAGCGCTCTCCATCCACCGTCAGCCACATAAACCACCTGGCTCATCCTCGTCCAGTGCCGTGGCACGGTTACGCAACGGTGGGATAGCAACTGCTGCCAACAGAGCAATTGCAGGTATCGCTGGCGCCCGCATCCGAATGTTACTCCAGTAAAAAGCATGCACAGCGCTCAACGTCACAAACAGGGTTAAAACCGGCAACCAACGAGAAGTGAGCAGGCAGCGTCCTAATCGAAAACATCCGATCAACATGGCGATATACAAACAACAACAGTACAACCCGGTGAGCATCAAGAGCGTTGATGAGCGACCGCCCAACGGATTTGGAAATGGACTCCAGAGCCTGCACAAACGAACTGCTGCCGCCCACAGGAACATCTCTGGCTGACGTTCAATGACAGCCTTGGCTGAATCGTACGCGAGCAGATCATCGGAATGCTCGGTGACCACAGCAACCACAGATTGATCCTGAATTTCCCGGGGGTCATTCCATTTTTGCTGCCAGAAGCCTTCGGATCGCGGGTCGCCGTCGTAACGATGTGAGTAAGCAATCTGAAACGGGGCAGAATCCCACAACCCGTCATCCGAACCAGATCTCAAAAAATCATAAAAAGATGGATTATTACCGAGCAACAAGGTATAGCCCCCGTGTGTGGTGGCCCACACCGGGTACCCCACCGCTCGCGTGTTCCGCCATGTCCAACCACCGACCACAACCACAAGCACAGCACTAAGCCCGGCACTGAACACAACGAGGGGAACCACCCTCCGCCTTACCTTGTTCTTCTTCGAAGCCCCTATCTTCGACGCCCCTATCTTCGACGCGGTGACAAGGCCGCGAACTTCAAGGACAAAAACTGACAGCACCAACAGAACAGCCCAGACAATGAATGTGGGGCGGGCAAGAAACGCCAAACTTAATAGTCCGCCAAGCCCCAACCCGAACATGAGGTCATGAATTCTGTTTCGATAGGTTGACCACCACCAGATCACCATGCAAACCAGCGTTGTAGCAAGTGTTTCTGTCATCAACACTGTCGACTGCTTGAGCAATAGTGGATCAACCATGACCAAAACGGCCGCCAAACTTGGCCCCCAAAGCCCTGTGTTTTTTGGAAGCATGGACAGACCTGCTAAATACGTAAACAATACGGCCAGCATCCCCAACGCGGTATGCAATGACGCGACTGCAGCGTTTGGCAGTTGCTGGTCATCCAGAAACCAGGCCAACACTGTTGGATACAGTGGCGGCCGAAAAGCAGTCGCAATCGTCTCTCCGCTTGCCGCTGTCAAACCAAACACACCCGTCACTCCCAGTGTTTCAGCGATTGCCCGATAAGCATCTGGGTCGGCTGAAAATTGCTCGAGATTCCGCCAACAAACAGCACCTCGCACCAAGAACGCGATCACGACCAACACAACCCCCAGTCGCACAGCATTGGTTTGCAGTGCTGAAAATGCTTTGTCGTCGCAATCTTTCGCTTCCGCAGTCACAAACTAACCTTTTTAAAATTGACTTCACCGCATCCTGAAAACAACCGACCGTCGACATTTGAGGTCAGATCACTTGGTCCTGACTGGACATGGTCGTTCGCAAGGAAACTGATCGCCGCTCGCTGGGTTCTATTTCTACTCGGGTTGCTTCTGTTTGGTTTGGCGTACCCGGCAGCACAGCGAATCCGTTTCGAACGATCCATCGCCTCAATGTTCCCTGCTGATGATCCAGCTTACCTTGCCTATCGCGAGCTACAGGAAGAATTCGGCGGCAATGCAGTGGTCATGCTCGTCTATCAGGATAGCGACTTGACCACAGCTGCGGGGATTGCACGCAACCGAATCATGACAGAACGCGTTGCCAACATCTCCGGAGTCAAAGGAGTGCTTTCACCTTCCGTACTCAATGACGCAATCTCAAAACTGCAACCTCTGTCTGTTCTCAACAAAGCCCCTACTCTCTTCCGGGACGGAAACAAAATAGCTGAGGGTCTTGATGAACTCTTCGCTGGCTATACGCATTCTCAAGATCACTCCCACGCTGCTGTTGTTGCAATTCTGGAACCCGGATACGGCCCCGAAACGATCGAGGAACTCAAAGGCCTGACCGCAACTCTAGACAAAACAAGCCCGATCTCTGCAGAACAAGGAACGGGAGATGGCCGCCCATTGTCTCGGAAAGAACCGACGAGCGAGGCAGTCTTGGTCGGCGAACCCGTGTTGGTCCATGATGGCTTTGAGCTGATCGAAAAAGACGGTTCAAAACTGGCGACCATCACGGTGATCCTGCTGTCGATCGTGGTGTTGTTTTCGTTGCTCGACTTACGGTTCGTTGCCATGTCAATGATTTTAATCCTGTGGTCAACCGTGATCACGCAAGCGTGCATGGTCATGCTTGGTAGCAATCTTTCGATTGTATCCACAATCTTAACAGCGATCATTACCGTCATTGCGGTCACTGCGGTGCTTCACATGGGTGTCCGCTTTCGCAACTCGAAGAACCGAGGTCACAGCCAACAACAATCTGCAACCGACTCGATCGCACTGTTGCTGATGCCCATTTTGTGGACCTGCATGACTGATGCGGCAGGATTCGCAGCACTTTCAATTTCTCAGATACTACCGATTCGTGAATTTGGCATCATGATCGCCATTTCAGCAATCGCAGTATGCATTGCCATTTTACTCTTCACCTGTCTCTTATACACATCTCCG
>CAJXTM010000659.1 GCA_913061385.1 uncultured Rhodopirellula sp.
TTGTTTGTTGTCCCTCGCTTACGCTTCGGGTTCCCTGTCTTGTCTGTTGTTTGTTATCCCTCGCTTACGCTTCGGGTTCCCTTGGGTCTGTTAGGCTTGCAGGTCCTTGACGATACCGGTGCTGTCGCCGTGTCGTGGAGTGTCGATGCCAAGTCCTTGCAGCATTGTCAGCCACACATTGCACAGTGGTGTGTCCTTGGGCAGGACAAGGTGCTGTCCGAGTTTCAGGTTGGCTCCGCCACCGGTCAGGACCGTCGGGCAATTGGTCAAATAGTGGATGGAGCTGATGTTCGATCCAAAGGCCACGGCGGTGTGGTCGAAGAGGCTCGATCCGTCGGCTTCCTGTGTCGCCTTGAGTTTGTCGATCAGGCGGGCTAGGAGTTCGCTGTGGGTTTTGTCACGTATCTTCGAGGCCTCCATCCGTTCGCCGGGTGAATAATGGCTCACATTGTGGGAACTTGGTTTGAGATCGAGACTCTGCAGCAGGGTTTGGCCGGGCAATCGATAGCTCAGTACTCGCGTGCTGTCTGTCTGCAATGCGGCGACGATGAGATCCTGCATGATCTCGATCTCGGCCTTCCCCTTCAAACCGGGTTCGGGTTCCTCGAGGGGAGCCCCCGCTTTGGGGACGTCGAGCCAGGCTTCGTCCTTTGTTAGACGCGTCTCGATGTCGCGGATGCCTTGGAAATATTCGTCGAGCTTGTCGGTGTCATTTTTGGCGAGACCGCGTTTGACGTGTCTGCCCTGCGTGAGGACGGCGTCCAGAACACTACGATTTTCGGCGATGGCGGCTTGGCGTTGTGCCAGTGGCATGTCATTGGGTGAGAAGAGTTTGTGGAAAACCTGGACCGGATCGTCTTGGCCACCGACAGGTTTGCCGCGTTGATCCCAACTCAGGGAAAGTCCTGGGCCGTGACCCTGTAGATCAGAACCGTTGAGCTGGATCGACGAGAATCGAGTGTCTCTGCCCAATTGCTGCGCGACGATCTGGTCGGCCGAGATACTGTTGGCCATGTTCTGACCGGGCACGGAATAGCGATTCGCCCCGGTCAGCCAAAAGGTGCTGCCCCAGTGAGCTTCGTTGTTGAATTGATTTGAGCAGCCCTGCACTACGGTGATATCGGACTGGTGACGGGCGAGCGGAGCAAGGCCTTCGGAAAGCTTGTAGTCCGCACCCGTCCGAGCCACATCGGGAAACCAGGTTTCCTTGGTCACACCGAAGCCCATGCCCAAGAAGACGCAGCGTTTGGACGGAACGCCGGGAGCCGTGGAGGCTGCCGAAGCAAAGCGTTGAAAGCCCAATGATTCTAACGCTGGTAACGCGATCAACGCTCCCGTTCCCCGAAGGAAATGGCGGCGGTTCGGTTGTGAATTCATGAATCTGCTCACGTGATCATTCACTTGTGTTTGAAGGTTTCCGCTCTTGTACTTTCCAGATTGCGTCTTCGGCGATCGAGAAAGAACCCATGGTTTTTTCTTCCAAATGCACCAACAGGCGGTTCAGTTCCGACGTTTCCCCGGCGGCGGGGGACTCGGTCAGAAACAGAGGCCACTTGGGTTGTCCCCAGAACGTTTCCTCATAGTTTTTACCTTCCTGTTCGATCAGCAGCAGGCCTGATGTTATCCTGCCTCCCACTTCTCCAAACAGGATGTCGAGTTGCAGTGGTTCGTCGGTGACCTCAATCCAGTCACTGCAGGCGAAACCTGCCGGCGCGATCAAACAAGGCAGTGCCGGGTTGTCGGTTCTGGAAACGCCCAGTTCTTTGAATGAAGAATCTCGACGCGAGCCTTCGAACACGGGATCGCCATTGATGGCCACCATCAAATGATTGTCGGCATAACCCCAAAACCGGTAGCGGCCAGAACGAGGCGGCACGACGTTGCCGTGGTACCAGGACAGCCAGCCCCCTGATTCTGTATAGGGCTCCAAGCCCGTTCGCTGGGGGAAATCATGATAGGCTCCCGCGATACCCCGAAAACTGAGCGGTTCACTCTTCTGGAACGCTTGCAAACAACCGGTGTCCTGAAAGCCCGACTGAATCAGTGGCAATAACTGGCTGCCAATCAAGTCTTCCTTGATGTGATTTTTGTTCAGTTCAGCGGATGGGCTATAGCCAACAGCGAATCCAGCGAGTGACCTCGTGTTGACGCTCGTTGCAGCAGTCGACACCTCGGGCAAGGCAAGTGACAAACGCGAAGCAGTCCGCTTCTTGGTCCTTCCGTTCTGATCAAACTTCGCGAATTCGCCTTCGTTCATCAAGGAAGCAGGTTCGTGATCCGTCGACTCGACGCTGATTTTACCGTCGAGTACCAGTACCTCCGAACCGAGTGAGTTGGCTGTGACGACAAAACTGGTCCCCAAATCGATGAATCTACGCTTCTCTGTGTCAACGACAAATCCAATTCCTTGGGGTGGTACCACCAACTTGACTTGTCCGTTCGCCAGACTCATGCGTTTATCGCTATCCAACTTTACTTGCAGCGGGGCTGTGGCGATCACATGCACGCCGCTGTCTCGGAATGCCAGTTCGATCAGTCCATTTGACATGGAAAGTACTTCGCCAGAAAACAAGTCGGCGCCCTGTGAAAGTGGGTGACCCCCGTCGACGGTTGCTTGCCCTTCTACTCGTATCACTCTTGCAATGCCGGTTTCGATTTGGGCTGTCGAATCATTGCTTGGTAAAAACCAACCAAATGCGGCGATGGCCAGTGAGGCAGCGATGGCTATCAGACTTGCCCACAGTGGGATCGAACGTCTGCGTTGGCGGGTGGTGGCAGATCGATCTTGATTTCCAGAGCAAGCATCACTGATACGTGTGGTACTCTCGTCCATCGCAAGTTGTTGCCACTTGGCGTCAATGGTTGCGAGGGAACGCAGTTGAGCTCGGGCGCCTGCGTTGCTTCGAAGTAATTGCTCCAGCGATTCAAGTTCTGAACGAGTAAGGACGCCGTCAAGGTATCGGTGCAGCAAGTCTTTGTCGTTCTCAGTCAGGTTGTTTGAGGTCATGCCGAGGCTCCGGGTATTTTGCGACTGACACAACGGTGTAATTCCGTGCGGATTCTCGCCAGCCTTTGATACAGTGATCCTTCAGTCTTTTTCATTCGTCTTGCCATCTCGCGTATGGTTGTCCCGGTAGAGTAGGCTGTGATCGCGAGTTCGCGTCGATCGGGAGTCAGCTTTTTGATGCACTGGTCCAACGCTTGCAATTGCTCCTTGCGCAGTCCCAGTTCGCACGCGCCCTCATCAGCAAGCATTGCGATGATATCCTCCGACAGGACGAGCCGGTCTCGAGCATGGCGTCGTCGGGCCGTCAGTAACTCGTAGCGGGCAATGAGGCACGCCCACGCTCCGAAGGCCGAGTGGTCATCCAACGTCGAGAATTTTCGCAATGCTGCCACGCTGACTTCTTGCATCACGTCATCAACTTCCTGAGCCTTGGGGCAGCAGGATCGAACAAATGCTCGTAGTTCCGGCTCATGCTGCATCCAAAGACGCAGGAAAGTCTCGTGCGGATCGGTGATGTTATTTTCCACTTCGATGCCCTGTTATCTTACTATTCGTGCTTTCGCTTCCGGTGTTCACAATGTCTAACGACATTTTAAGCCAGAATTGTCAGAATTTAAAATGCTGTGTGTAGTTGCTGTCTCTTATACACATCTGACGCTGCCGACGACTCCTTACGTGTAG
>CAJXTM010000660.1 GCA_913061385.1 uncultured Rhodopirellula sp.
GGTCTCGTGGGCTCGGAGATGTGTATAAGAGACAGGGACAGCGGTCGAATCAAGCAGCGAACCTCGCTCTGTTTGCATTCCAGCCAGCCGACTCAGAAATTTTGAAAACTGGTCGAGTTGGTAAGTTTCTAATGTAATTAGATTAGCAATCACTTCGGCGTCATTACCGTGGTGTGACATGCTGTGGTACGACTTGTCTATGCCCAGGTTCTGCGGTAAGAAGCTACCGCCGATCTCTAGCGTGGCTACTCGGGTTGAGTCGGTTTGCAAGGCAAGCGCAATGAGTTCGTAGAGCATCGGAAGGTCCTCTACGGTATTGGAATTAGCCGGCTTTTCAAATGGTGCGTCCGGTTTCGGCTGATCTATCCAACGCTTCCGCCTTTTGATTTTCTTTTCTACGTCCCTGATTGAGCTGAAGTATTCGTCTAATTTGTTGCGGTCCTCGCGGTTGATTCGTTGGGATAGGTCAACTGCTTCTTCAAGTACAGTGTCAAGGACTGACGCTTGCACACGCGTCTCGGTTGCTCTGCGTTTGCGGTGTGATGCTGTTTCGCCTAAGAAGAGTTTCTCAAACAGGTCGGCAGGGCCAGTGATAGGAGGAACTCGCACGCCGGACCGGGTCCATGACAATTGGCAGCCACCATGTATACCGCCCTCAGAGCCCACGGTGAGAGATGGGAATCTCGTTTCCCCTCCGATCTCGTCGGCAAGAAATTGGTCGAGGGTTACGTTGCCGTCGTGGCGATTCTTTGACTCGTGGTGCAATACTCCCGATAGAAAGGTGTGCACTGCAAAGTGGCCTCCTCTAAGGCCATGATCGAGACCACGGTATACCGTGAACTTGTCACGTTGTTCCATTAACGGCTTGAGCAGAGTTGTCCCCTCATAGGATTTTCCTGCATCCTTGGGGAAGAAGTGCTTTTGCTGGAATCCAAGAAGGTTGCCCACTGCAACAAATCGTCGAGGCTGAATCTCCTTGGCAGAGGAGGTGGGGGCCTCACCGGAGGCGAGGGATGCAAGTGACGGGATGAGCAGCGAGCCGGAAACCGACTGCAAAATAAACCGCCGACGCTGGATCTGTTTGGAATTGTGCATGCCCCATTCTAACCCGTATTTACGAAGCTTCCAACGGCAACGTCCCAATGATTAGGACGGTCAGCTGTACACATGCTGTGCCACCGCCTTGCAAGGGGTGAATCCCGCCCAATTTAATCGGTTATTTCTGGCGTCCCCGGTGCCAGAAATTACATTAATCTCGATTGAAAGCAGCCTTTTTTGTATGTTTGGAAAGGGCAGTGCTGTCTCTGGAGTTGCCCAGTGGTGACGACCATATTCAGGGGGCGATGAGGCAAATCTCACATGGCGGCCAGGTGCCGGCTTGTAGCGGAGCGGCGTGGGTTGAGGATTGTAAAAGTTGAGACCGATATTCGCCTGAGTTTGATTCAACGCTGGTTGATTTGCGTTGATACAGATTTGTTTGTCTGTTGTCGAATTTTTGACCATATATGAATTGTTTCGGCAACAGGTTATCTGCTCACTCGTCCTGCAAATCCCCTTCTGTGACTCTTCCGCACGTTTCAACGCATCCATGTAGCATTCGCCATGTCATTCGAAGGGGGTGGGTCCGTTTTTTTTGCTCTTGAGAGCGGATAGCTAGGCGTCAGTTGCGATAGGCATTCCATCAAAGATCGGAAGTACATCGACTCGTCGTTGCTCATTCTCAGTGTTGGAGCACGCTTAGCGGTTGGGTACACTAGTCGCCTACCGAGCGAATACTTTGGACTTCGTTTTACGCCAGTTCCACGGCCTGCCGTATGCGAAGCCGTGATGGTATTTCTCAAGTTTTGTTGAGAACCCGGTAATCATTCAATCGTACGCGTCTTTTGTAGGGCGGTTTTGACGCATCTACTGGGGATCGTATTAGCCTGAACTCGTATCTTTAAAACATCAAGCGAAGTCTATGTTTCACAAAAGTACTCTATCTGCATATGTCGTTGGATTGGTATTTCTCGCTACTTCATTTGCGCCAGTTCAGGTCACTGGGCAAAATCCGAACGTTGGACCGAATGAAACTCAGGAGTCCAGTGCCAGGGAAACAGCTTCTTCTAACGAGGATGGTGCCCAGGGAAAGGTGGGCATTGCAGATGCGAATTCCGAAAGTCAAACGGGGGATGAAAAGGAGAAGCCTGAATTCAAAGTAGGGCGGATTATTTTTCCTACCTATTTCTTTGAGATGGGTGATAAGAAACTTTTCTATGGACTTTACTTACCCAAGTCGTTTGACGAATCGAAGACGTATCCATTGGTGGTGGTGTTGCACGGGTTGAATGGTAGCCCCGGCCAAATTTTGGCCTATCCGGGACTCACAAAGCATGCGGATGACAACAACTACATTTTGGTTGCGCCGATGGGGTACAACTCGAGGGGGTGGTATGGGAGTCGCGGTGAAGGTGGAGGGCGTGGTTCAGAACCACGAAACCTTGGGGAACTGAGCGAACAAGATGTGATGGAAGTTCTTAAGTTGACTCGTAAAAATTTCAGGACTGATCCGGAGCGGACCTATCTGTTCGGGCATTCGATGGGCGGTGGCGGTTCGATGCATTTGGCAATGAAATACCCGGACATCTGGGCTGCAATTGCGGTAGTGGCACCTGCCGCATACGGGAATCGAGACCGATTGGCGACTGCGAAAGATATACCGGCCATCATTGTTCAGGGTGATCAAGACCGGTTGGTGTCGGTGCGGGAGACGCGGCGGTGGGTCGGTAAAATGAAGGAACTGGGAATGAAACACAAGTACATTGAAGTCAAGAACGGGGGGCACGTGCTACTTGCCTGGCAACATTTCGACGAGATCTTTGAGTTCTTTGCAGAACACGTAAAGAATGGTGTCCCCAAGGAACTTGCAGAGTAGGCCGGTTCCCGATTCGGGCATCGCAGAATGACATACTGTGTTGGTGGTTCCGTGCGTCCCGATCTCGCTTGTAGAACGATTCACAAGGACGCTCATTTGGCACACTAACCTCAGTTGTGCGCTCTTCCAGTCGCGAGTTACTGAGGTTCAATCAGTGGGTAGCATCACCCAAAGTTCTGTTCGGCCGACGTTACAATGAACTGCTCGGGACAAAGTACCCATGCAGGCCCACGAAAAAAACAATGTCATCCGCGCCGCATGCCATGCAATTGGCGTCGAAGAACCTTGGTGGCTGCGTCTTCGTTCAACACTTGGTACTGGGTGAAAGATGGTTTCAATCAATGCTGGGCGCTCTGGTTCGTCGTCTTGGAGCTGATCTAGCTTTTTCAACGCTTGGTGGAGAGCCTCAGGCGATGCGCCTCGGGCGACTACTCTGGTGTCGATAGCGAAGGATGCTTGGCGACTTAGGGACGGTAAGATTAGTAAGCCAACGAATGTCCACAGCGTGAATCCTAGACATGTGCTGGCTAGCTCGGCAACGCTGCTTACTCCTGCGTTTGGCAACAGTGCAGAAATGGTGAATCCAGTCAGAACCCATGCAAACGCGAAAAGCAGTCCGCGTGTGCGGCTACCGTCCTGAATTGCTTCGAGTCGTCGCGCGACCGTGACCGCAAGCTGTTCCGGCGAAAGCTGATTGAGTGCGGTTGCAGGAAGCACGATCGTTTCCATTCCTGTCTCTTATACACATCTGACGCTGCCGACGACTCCTTA
>CAJXTM010000661.1 GCA_913061385.1 uncultured Rhodopirellula sp.
GATCAGCCTCGGTCTCGTGGGCTCGGAGATGTGTATAAGAGACAGGTCATATATTTGGCCTTGGGCAGCATGATGGCCGTACAACCTGTTCGTGCCCATTTGCATGCCCGTGATGCCAACCGCAGTCAGTTGCCCTGCAGTGACGCTCGCATTGCCTCGGACATTCAACTTGTCATTGTTGCCTTGCCCACCGTCAAACACGACAACTCCACTGATTTTGTCCAGCTCGTTGGCATCGTTTCCGACGTTAAGGGTGTCATCGCCTTTGCGTCCCTGGATATAGAGTCCGACATCATCAGGCAAAGCCTTGACTTGCATACTGTCGTTTGCCGTGCCCAAACCCACTCTGACATCGATCGCATGATCATCGGGCGCCGCGAATTCGATTCGCCCTGACATCCCCAAGCCACTCAAGGCTCCGTGATCAGCCACGGAACTTGCATCAACCACCCCTGACAAACCGCTGGTATTCCCTGCAGCACCGACGTTCACCACGTCCCGTGTTCCACCCTTTCCGCCGACCCCGGGGGCGAAAGTCAGAACACCATTAATATGCTCCAACGTCCCCGTCAAAACATCCAATGAATC
This sequence comes from uncultured Rhodopirellula sp., assembly GCA_913061385.1. Classification (GTDB taxonomy): domain Bacteria; phylum Planctomycetota; class Planctomycetia; order Pirellulales; family Pirellulaceae; genus Rubripirellula. The sequence goes on from CAJXTM010000661.1 coordinate 589, forward strand.
AAAAGTATCGTTGGCCGACGTCGGCGCATCCTTGAAGACACCATTATTGGTGAAGACTGCTTTACTCGCATTGGATGCAATGTGATAGCGATCGGCGCCAGCATCACCCTGTAGCTTTGTTTTACCGGCTATCCGTTGAACAAAGAAACGATCATCACTGGCGTGACCTCTGAGGGTCGTTTCACCATTCGCGTTGATCCCACTAAAGAGCTGGATGAAATCAAGGTTAGCACCACCTTCAATGAGAACAGTTTCAGCGTCCACATTTCCGTGAATCGCGATCACAGCTCCCACATTGTTATCCGGATCAGTTCCACCTACCCCGTCGTGGTCAACCTGCATTCGAACCTGCCCACCCGAATCGGTATCCGCAGTGACAAGGCTTCCCGCAGGCAGATTGATTCCGTCACCTGCTCTCAGCGTAACATTCCCTTGAGGAGCGCTTACCGTGGGTACGTTGACTTCTGTTCCCAATAGGGTGTTGCCCCCTGCCCCTAGCAGGTTTAGATCCTCACCATAGGGACCGGTGAAGTTCTCATTAACCAAGACGGTGTCAACAACTTTGAGTGAAACATCACCAGCGGTCGATTCCACTTTCAAAATGTTGGCAGCAGCATTGACCTGTTGAAGGTAGATGTCAGCATTTGCTGTCGCATAAAGACGTCCGGTTTGGGGAACCGAATCGACAATTCGTGAAAGATTGTGTTTTTGGCCCTGACCCGCGCCGTAGAAATCTAGGTAATTACTGGTGCTGCCAATACTGCCACCCGCAACAACGAGGTCGATATTTCGGCCTTGAAGATCGGCGTTCTCATCAGCATGACCAGCGAGCATCGATCCGTTGACGGTCGACAATGCCAAGTCGTACGCAGAACCAGTAGATACTCTCCCAATTCGCAGATCACCGGCAATCTCCTTGACATGGACATGATCACCCGAGGCTTGAACATTGACCCGGCCATTTGCCTGATAAGAAGAATCGATTTCCAGAGGATTGGGGAATGTTCCCACGCCTTTGGAAGCTGTGAGTGAGACTGAGTTTCCTCTGACAAACGTGGTCAAGTCGTTGGTAACATCCGCATCCAGCACCATCCCGTCACTTACCGTCAAAGTGATGTCCCCCTTATTGGATTGCACCACATCGACCACCGCATTTCCTTTGGTTTCTACCAACGAAACATTGCCATTGGTTAAGACATTCAGGGTACCTGTGTCAGCTTGATTAACCTTTGCCACCAAGTCGATTCGTGCAGCGGATTCTGCTGGCTTGACCGCCTCGAGGTCAACATTCACACCTGTGATCTGATCAAAGTCGAATCCTGCATCGATCTCGGCAGCTTCGCTGGTATCTGCAAAATACCGATAGTCGCGAACAGCTGGCCCCGTCGCGGTATCGGAATCATATTTGGCGTAAAATTCCTTGGCGGTTCCACCGTTTTCAGTAACAGAGATTGCACCACCAGAGCCTGTGGGCGTTGTTTCGTGCAGCGCACTTTGGACATCAATATTCACATCACCAGTGGCCGCAATGCTGCCAACATCAAACTGCTTCTGAGAAGTATTGGTATCACGTAAACGGCCTGTTAGATCAATCCAAAGATCGCTACCAGCCGTCACATCCAGATCGGTTGTTCGACCTTCACTGCGTACCAGATCAATCTTCAAGTCATCTTGCTGGGTGCCAACATTTTCATCAGAGTCAACTTCGACCACGTTGCCACGAAGCACACCATTGCTACCCGTCTTGCTGACAATACCGCCATCAGCATTCACAACCCGGATACGCCCCATGGGATTGTCGACCAATCCTGCAATTTGCACATTGCCGGCACCCTGATTATCGATGGAAATCAGCAACTCGTTGGAGGGATCCACCGAGCCAATATCGAATTTTAGACTGACAGTGTCCGCCGTCAGTGTTACCTTTGGCTCGGCGTTCGGATTCCCAAGACTGATATCGTTGATCACCAGATCCTTGGCGGACTGGTTCGTGATCTCTACTTTGGGATAGAACGATCCGCGACTGAACGTTGCCTGATCGCCCTTGAGCTCACCTTGGGGAGCGGATACGCCATCCTGCTTTGCTAGCGTTCCAACGGTAAAGGTAGCGTTTCCGCTATTCGTGTTTACAATGTTGTCGACGCTGATGGCGCTGGTAGATACGACCTTACCCTGACCGAGCCCGCTGTTCACGGAAATACGTTCGGCAACCGTCAAAGCGGCGTTGGAATCCACAAACAATTTGGGTGATGGATCCACAGTAAATTCCACGTCAGCGTTCCAGTCGATTGTTCGACCTGCCTTGAGGGACCGCGTCTCATTCTCGACTGGAGTCCCAAGGCTATCGCTCTTGGTGTCTACATTGCTCTTGAACTGAGCGAACGTCTGATCCGAGGTGACAGCAAGTGTGCCTGCCGTCACGATTGCATCTTTTGCTGCCGAAACGACATTTTCGCTGTCGTAGGTGAGATCCGATGTGCCATCGACATCCGCATACAAACCTGCCCCGTAGGAATTCGCATTCGCTTTGACAGATAAATCTTCATGTGCTGCCTTGATCGTCACCTTATCCCCGGTGATTGCTGCCGTACCGCCAAGGTCGACGGCAACACGATCATAAATCTTCAGTTCTCCCTTGGAGTCAGAATTGGCAAATAAACCTCCTGACCACGACCGGGCATCCGACGAGAGCTTGGCATCCTTGACCACTGCAGAGATGGTCACATCGCCACCGCTCAACACTCCATCAATATCCACGCTCGTGATAGCGCGATCACTGCTGCCACCCACAGCACTGATGGCATTGGTATCCACGCCGGCACCGAGTCCTCCCGCATCTGTCGATGCTTTTGAGTCGAGTTCTTGCAGACTCTTTGCCTCGACGGTCAATCCATTCTCTGCGGTTAAGACGGCATTGGCACCGATCGCCAATGTAGCGCTGTAGTCAATGTCGGCTGCGACATCGGCATCGGCAACAGCCACGACACCTCCGCCCAGGCTACTGGCCAACACCGTTGACTCTTGCTGCGTCACTGACGTGATCGTGATTTCATCTCCTGCGGTCAGTTGAGAATTTTGCCCAATGGTTAACTC
>CAJXTM010000662.1 GCA_913061385.1 uncultured Rhodopirellula sp.
GAGATCAGCCTCGGTCTCGTGGGCTCGGAGATGTGTATAAGAGACAGGTGCAATGGAGTTGAATCTGCCTACACAACATCAATCGTAATTTGTGGCGTCGCTTTGAAGCCTATTCTTTTACGATGTTGTTGGTGCTTTCTTAAGCGATGGATCGTTCCAGCGGCGTTCTGTTCAGGGCAACTGTTTGTCCAGCAACCTGTCAATTGGTGCGACATTGTAGAGCCAATTCTTTGAACATTCCGGAACCTTTACTGCGTGGCATTTTGTTGATTCATGATAACTCCGGTAGGAACACTCCCGCGATTCGAACTTGTTTAGCGAATGGGAGCGAAAGTTTGTGTCTTCACGGTGAGGTTGGAGTGACAGCAACCTACGTTGTATCGAAGTTAGGTGTCTGACTTGTTTTTGCATTGCTAAACGGTGTTCGTTGGGAGAGCAATCGAGGAGCAGATGGGTGCATTCTCGATTTATGCATGCAGCTTAGAGGAGAAAACAGTCGCAGGAGGAGCGTTTGCAACGTCGGACGCTTGGGGTAGAGCCGGGGCCCGCGGCTGCGGAACAGGTTGGGGGTCTAGTCCCACGGATGCTCCTGGACCAATCATCCTGAGAGGTGTCTGCTGTTGGGCAATGATTCAGTTGGCGGCAAGCCACTTTAACGCGGCGGTTTTCCATTGCTCCCAGAGTGGGCCCTTGCAGCCATTGAGCCCATGTCCGCCTGAGGGTAGTTCGAGCAGTTCGACCGAGAGCTGGTTAGCATTCATTGCCGCTACAAATTGGCGACTATTTTCTGGCGGTACAGCGGTGTCATCAACGGCATGTGCGAGAAATGTTGGGGGTGTGTTGTTTGTCACCTGCGTTTCATTGGAATACAGGTGCACAAGTTCGGGAATTGGGTTTGGACCTAGGAGTTGGGTTCGGGAACCTTTGTGGGCGAACTTGCCCATCGTCACGACGGGATAGACGAGCCAGGAGAAATCGGGTCGGCAGCTATGCCGTTCGATTGGATCGGCGGACTCAGCGTTGCCGTTATCGAAGTGAGTGGCGGCGGTCGAGGCGACATGGCCTCCAGCAGAGAAGCCGAGAATCCCAATACGCTCGGGGTTTATCTTCCACGCGTTTGCGTTCGCGCGGGTGGTCCGTATCGCGCGTTGGGCATCGAATAACGGGACCCCATGACGCGACCGGGGGAGGCGATACTCAAGGATGATTGTGGCAATGCCGTGCTCAACGAGCCACTCCGCAACGGGATAACCCTCGCGATCGGTGACGTGGCGAATATAGCCACCGCCGGGACACAGTACGATGGCCACGCCGTTGGCCTTATCGGCCGGAGGCAGAAAAACCTCAAGCTCTAGGTCACATGTTTCAAACGTGCCCTGACCAACGGGCGCTTTGCTGGGCCAGAGCATTACGCGTGAGGTGGGCACGGGCGTTGTTGGTCCCTGCGCTGGTAACGACGATACAAGTCCGGCGATGGATAGGCTAAGTGTTAAAAGAAGATGTGTTGTTTTCATGACGTGCAGCTGAATGCTGCTCAAGAATTGGGTCGGGTTATGGGGATCATGAGACCAGGTTTATTGCTGTTATGTGATGATGTCACGGACAATCGACCCGTGTACGTCAGTCAGCCGGAAGTCTCGTCCTGCATATCGGTAAGTCAATTGTTCGTGATCAAGTCCCAGCAAGTGCAGCAAGGTAGCGTGTAGATCGTGCATGTGCACCTTGTTCTCAACCGCTTTATGTCCGAACTCGTCCGTGGAACCGTGGGCGAAGCCCGACTTGAGACAACCCCCAGCCAACCAAGTCGTAAACCCGTCTGCATTGTGATCGCGGCCGGTGCCATTCTTTTGAGCGTAAGGCGTGCGGCCAAATTCACCGCTGAACCAGACGATGGTATCTTCTAGCAGTCCTCGCTGCTTGAGATCCTGTAGCAGGGCCGCGATTGGCTTGTCGACCGCCTTTGCCTGTGGAGCGTGTTGGGATAATTTAGAATGCTGATCCCAGTTAGAAACCTGGCCAGTCGCGCCAGAGGTGATCTGAACGAAGCGTACGCCGTTTTCGCAAAGTCGCCGCGCCATAAGGCACTGCCGACCGAATTCATCTGTTTCCTTTTCGCCGATTCCATACATCGACATCGTTGCTTGGGTTTCGTTCTCCAAGTCAAGCACCCCGGGGGCATTTGTTTGCATCCGCCATGCCAATTCGTAGGAACTGACGACGGCGTCTAACTCAGAATTCTGCCCTGCAGTTTTCAATTGTTCTGTGTTCAGACGTTGTAGGAACTTGAGTTGTTTTAATTGCTCGTGTTCCGATAGATCAGCGTTAGTCAGGTTCCGAATGGTCGCGTTTTTGTCAAGTTTGCCATTCTTACCAATGGTGGTGCCTTGGTGTGCCGCGGGAAGGAAAGCACTGCCGAAATTGCGAGCACCGCCCGCTGTGGATAGCGGCCCTAAGGACATGAATGCTGGCAAGTTTTCATTCTCGGAGCCCAGTCCATAGGTTACCCAAGAACCCAGTGATGGTCGTATAAAACTGGTGGAACCGCAGTGCAGAAATAAGGTTGCAGGTCCGTGGGCGACGCCCTCGGTATGCATGGAGTGGATGAACGTGAGATCATCGACATGCTTCGCAGTCTGAGAAAACAATTCAGAAACCTGTCGCCCTGAGTCTCCGTATTGTTTAAATTTCCACATGGGTTTCATGACACGCTCAGAAGTAGCGTGTTTGCCCGTATTTGCAATCGTGCGGGCGTCGTCGAACGGCATTTTTTTACCGTCATTCTTATAAAGCAACGGCTTGTAATCGTAGGTGTCTATGTGACTCGGACCACCCTGCATGAACAGGAATATTATCCGCTTTGCTCTCGGTCGGAGGTGCGGTTGCTTCTCTGCGTTTGGGTTCGCCGCTCGAACCGAGTCAGCGCATAATCCAGCTAGAGCTAAATGTCCGAAGCCACAGCCGGCATGTTCAAGTGCCGCTCGGCGTGTGAGGCGATTCTTAATTGAATTCATGCGAACGAACTTTAACTAACGGATGTAACGGAATTCAATGGTCGAAAACATTGCTTGTATCATTTGCGACCAAGCATCGGCACTGGTTTTCTGATTCTTGTTGGAGACTGAGAGCAAAAACTGCTGGCTGAGGGTGATCTCTGACTTGGTCGCGTTCCGACCGAGTATCTGTAGATAGGCGTTTTCGATACGAGCCGTTGGGGTAAGGTGTGATTCGCTCAGAAGACGCTTTGCAGTCAGTTTGCTCTGGGTGCGAACGAAGCTGTTGTTCATCATGTACAACGCTTGTGGCGCAACCGTACTGATGTCGCGGCGGCCGGTTACCATACTGGGATTGGCAAAATCGAATACTTCAAAAAGCTCCGGCAAACTACAACGGAAGACGGGTACGTAAACACTGCGGCGTGGCAGTTGGAATTCGAAACCGACGTCCGTCTTTAGATTAGCGGGGAACGTGGCCCCGCCCATCTCGTACTCCAGTGTATCACCCAAGAAAAGCATCGTGTCACGGAGCGACTCGGCGTCAAGGCGAAGACGGTTAGCGTGCGACAGGAGTTGATTCTCAGGGTCTTGATGGTCGTTTGTGGACGCAGACGAGAGACGGTAGGTTCTGGATTCCACAATCTGTCTCTTATACACATCTGACGCTGCCGACGACTCCTTACGTGT
>CAJXTM010000663.1 GCA_913061385.1 uncultured Rhodopirellula sp.
TACACGTAAGGAGTCGTCGGCAGCGTCAGATGTGTATAAGAGACAGACAGTACACCATTAAAGTCTTTGCCTGTGTACGACCAACTGGACGTGTCAGGACTGGGGCGATCGAAATAGCAAGCTTGATCCAAGTACAGTTCAGCTACCTCCAAGTAGCGTTGCAACTGATAGTCAGACAATGTCAACGCTTCACCATTGTTGTCAAACCCATGAGTCTTCGCGTCAGGGGGGAAGTCTCCCGTGGGATCGAAAGACTCGATGTCAACTCCAAGCAGGTCGCGAATTGTGCGAACATACTCAAATCGATTGAGCCGACGCAGGATCGTCGTGGATGGCTTTTGTTGGTCGCTGGTCGCTTCGAGATAGTTGGTAATCCACGTGATTACTTGCTGGGTGCTTTGGTTTGACGGTTTGGGGATGCCGTCTTTATGTGGTGGCATCTCGCCACGGTTCATGGCATCCAGTGCTTCTTCAAGCAATCCTCTTGAATCCTCGTCGAGTGGTTGTTTCGTTGGGAAAGCGTCAAGACGTCGGTCAGCTTTTTGTTTCTGTACGCCGTGGCAACTGTGGCAGTACTGTTTTAGATAGTGTTGGACATGCGGCGGAACGCCACCTGAAGTAGGTGCTGGGTTCTCAGCGGGTGCTGCACTCGTCCTCCGGTTTGGTAATACCAGCATGAACACGGCAGTCAAAATAATAGCCGCGAAATACTTGGTGGCTAATCCGTGACAGCACGCGGGGATTCCTCGGGTTTTGGTGGGAAACAATTCCTTTAAGTGACTGGAATGACTTCTCATGCCTGCACCTCCAGCCCTGTCAGGGTTCCGCTTGCAGTGCCGAAGCGATCTGTTTCAACACCAAAGCGTTGCAACATTGAGACAAATAAACGACCTGCTGGTGTTGCATCCTTCTGGTTGTCGTCTTTGAAGTACGACTTGTGTTCACCGTGTTGGAATCCACCGCCAGCCAAAATCAAAGGGAGATTTTTGTTTGAGTGTGAGCTTGCATTTCCCATGCCCGATCCAAAGAGCACCATGCTGTTGTCCAGCAGTGTTTTCCCATTGTCTTCCGACACGGATTTTAATTTGTTGAGGAAGCGTGCCAGTTGCTCCATTTGGAATTTTTCGATGATGGACAGCTCGGTGATGTATTCAGGTACTTTGCCGTGATGTGTTAGCTGATGATAGCCGCGGCTGATTCCAAAGCCCCCATAATTCGCTCCAATGTCGCCTAGGCCCAGCGTGATCACTCGGGTCGAATCTGTTTCCAATGCGAGGGCCATCAGATCGTAATACAGCGGTACTCGATCGATGAAATTCATGGTGTTCGCACCTGCAGGAATATCATAGCTGACCATTGGCTTGGGATTTTCAAGCCAGTCGCTCGATTGTGCGAGACGCTTTTCTACTTCGCGAACGGAGGTAAAATAGCGGTCGAGTTTAGCTTTGTCCTGTGCGCCCACTTTGCGTTGCAAGTATTGAGCATCGGTCTTAACGAGGTCGAGGATGCTAGCCCGATCGGCCAGTTTCGCTTGCGTGGTTTTTCGAAGCTTCGGATCTACTTTCTGAAACAACAAGCTGTACAGTACGTCCACCTTTGAGATTGGTGGCAAAGAGACCCCCGAAGCATTCCATGAGATTTGGTTGTTGGGGTCGCTACCGCTTGCGATCTGCAGGGATGGATAACGTGTCTTGGCTCCCACGAGTTGGGCAGCCTTTTGATCGACTGAAATATTCGCTTCAGGCATGTTCTTGGAGTGCTTTGACAGAACGCCAGAAAGGTACGCGTGTACGCCGCCGTGCCCGCCTTGTGCCTCCGTGCCATGATCAAGTCCGGAGAATACAGTGAAGTCATCACGAAACTTCTCTAGCGGCTGAAGTCGGTCGGTGAGTTGGTAGTGTTTGCCCGTGGTTTCGGGGAAAAATAATCGGGGAACAAACCCAAAATTCAACCCGACACAAACCATGCGCGTCGCAGTTGCTTGTGTGGTTGTGGCTAGCGACTCAAGCGATGGCAACGCCATGGTCGCCCCGCTAATGCCTTGCAGAAATGCCCGTCGTCTCATTTTATTTCCTGCTCTTTATCTTGTTTCTGCTCTGCTTCCTGAACAATCACGCGAATTTGATCAACGGCTGAACCCGCCGACAAATCAAGCGACAGTGTACGTCGATCATCACTCAAAATCACTGCATCGTGCTTTAATCCCAGATTGTCTTCTTTTCGTGTGGGTTCAATTCCACGTCGTGTAGTTTTGTATTTTCCTTGTGGATGTCCGAGTAAGGTATCCGTCTTTGTTAGACGGGCGGTGCCTGCGATTAACCCAATGATTGGTTTGTCAAATGTGATTTGTCCTGCCACCCGGGGCTTGTTTTCAGAGTTCCGTTCTCGTGTTCCGAGTGGGTCAAGTTGCAACAGGTAACTTCGGATAGTGGTGCCAGTGGCTATTTTTTCATTATTGTGACGATGGATTCGTTGATACAGACCGGGTGATATGAGGTCAACGAGAAGTTCGGATTCCAGTTTGACGCCTTGTTGCTCAGCGAAAACGACAATGTGTTCGTTGTCCTCAAATCTGCCGGGTACGAATTCCGGTCCCGGCGAAACAAACTTCATCAAGCCGGTTGCCTGAAGCACACCTGAGGTTACTGGCCAGCCATCTTCAAACCGATTGGTTTTATACAGCACGGTTTCAAGTTTTCCTGTCAACGGTTTTGAGCGTACTGCGTTGCCGGCATGCAGCAATCTACCCTCACTGTTAGATGTCTCGCCAGTTGCGCTGACTTCTACTTCACCCTCGAAGACACAGACATCCGTTTCTCCGTCGAACCCTACAGCAAGGCCGAATGCCGTGCCCAAATCGACGACGTCGATCGCGGGTGTTTCAATGTGAAAACCAATTGCAGTTCCGGGGACATGAACCGTCAGGATACCTTGGTGCAGTCGTGTTCGATCAGCAGAAAGGATCTCGAATTTCGCCGGTCCCTGCAAAGTGACGGTGGCCCCGTTGGAAAAATCTAGACGGGCAATGCCAACCTGTAGTTGCATCATTCCCCCATCAATAGCATCACCAATCTCACGTGGGCCGGATGACCAATCAGCGTTTTGCTGGTAGGCGACCCTGGCGATGAGTTCTTGGCTCTTCGATGTTTGCTGTTTCGGTATATCAGATTGTGGAAGTGACAGAAACGTAAATAACAACATGGCTGCGATTGCGACCGTCAGAATCAACCACTGTTTCGATAACGCAGTCGCCCTTGCTGCAGAATTGATGGCGGTAGTTTCGTGGGTGCGGGTGTGTTGTGGACTGTTCGGTTCAGCATGCTGTTCAGATGCCAGCGAAGTCAGTCCATGAAAACTGTTCATGACTTCCTGTTGAATACCACGGCGTTGAAGTGAGCGACGAAGATCTGTGTGCAATTCAGCTCTGGCCGCCAGCAGATTCAAATGCTCATCATCCTGTAGCCACTGTTCGAGCTGGGCAGCTTCTTCAGTACTCATCCCGCTGTCGAGGTGCTGGTCGAGTTGTTGATTGTTGATTGTCATCTTGCCTCTTCCACGGCCATGCGTTGCTGGACGCAGTCGGCCAATCGGTCCCGTATTCGAGTCAAAGTGACGCGAATGGATCCTGTGGTCGATCCAATGACCTCGGCAATTTTGTGAGAAGAAGTGTCCTGGGC
>CAJXTM010000664.1 GCA_913061385.1 uncultured Rhodopirellula sp.
CTCGGAGATGTGTATAAGAGACAGGTGGGGATTGGGGACAAACGGACCAGCAGATGAAATAAGAACCCTCCTTCTGTCGCCAGTTTTCGAATGTCACGGAGTCGCTTGCGAGACGAATTTTGTTGCTCTGCATCAAGTTTGGTGCAAATCGCTTCGTGCAGCCACCAGCGGGCAAGCGAGTAGTTTAGAATCGCAGCTGAAACAGCAACGAAGAGCATCAAGAATCCGCCGATAGGAGTACCAAAGATTGCACCCGCCGAGATGGAAACTGCGGTTTTTGGGGCCCAGACAGTCATGGCGGCCACACCGCAAAGAATAAACAACAAGGGCGTCCATTCTCCGTAGCCGGCCAACTCTTCACGCAGATCTGAAAAATGGAATCCGCTCATTACAAGGCCGGTACCACAAGCCAGAAGTGCGAGGGGTACAAGAAAACGAAGTGAGATGTATTTGCCGCCAGTTGTTTGATTCACGATTACGATGACTTGCATTGGGAGATGATCAGCGAGCATCATACTGTCGGCAAACCAATTCAAGAACAGATCAACGGGAATTGATGATTAAGCCAAATGGAAAATATCCGGCGATTGAGTGGCTACCTTGGGCACGATTCAATTTGCATCGCAATCCATTTGGTGAATTGACAACCGATGAGCGATCTGAGCTTGCAGTCGTGCAAGTTGATTATTTGATTGAGATGATCCGTGAGCCTAAATGCGCAGTTCAGTTTGTAGGCGAATGTGGTCGTGGAAAGACGACAAGGATGTTGAAATTGCGATCTCACTTACCCGAGTCGAGCTATACCTACATTCCTGAGCAACCACCGTGTCCACCCATTGTTTTAGGAAATCCAATTCTGATCGACGAAGCGCAGCGGCTGTCCCGAGCCGCCCGGCGGAGTGTATTTGATAGTGGAGTTTCTCTTGTGCTTGCAACACATAAAGATTTGAGCAGAGCATTGCGGAAGTATGGCTATCGCGTGCATACGGAGCATATTGGTAAGGGCAACAGCCCAGAGCTTGTTTGTCAATTATTGAATCGCAGAATTGAGGCGTCACGATTGCAAGGTGGATCCATACCTGTGCTTTCGATCGCCGATGCTGAATCGCTTGTTGCAAAATATGGTAATGATATTCGCAGCATGGAAAATAGCTTGTACGTGCGATTCCAAAAATTCCTGGAGGTAGAGATCAATGGCGGCATGTGATTTATCAATTGAGCTAGACGAACCAGATCGAGTGTATCTAGGTGGGGACAAGGTAGAAGGTACCGTGCACGTCACGGTGGACTCTGCTGTCAAATGTTCAGGATTGGTGCTTTCCACAGTTTGGAAAACACACGGTCGTGGGAATGTGGCCGGTGACCAAGTTCAAGACACAACGGTGTTTTCAGGTCACTGGGCGGGAGGAATGAAGTACGAGTATCGATTCTCGTTACCCGCAGGGGATTGGCCACAGACTTATCATGGAGAATTTCTTTCGATTGATCATTACGTGGAAGCAAAGGCGAAAATACCTTGGGCCTTTGATCCTAAAACTGCGACACCGTTCAGGGTACATGCGACGCAGTTGCCAAGCGGGCATGAATCAGAAGTGAGTGAACACCATAAAAAATCGCGTATACCCGCGTTTATCGTTGTGGTGTTGGTTGCAATATTCGTGGGACCCCAAATGTTACGCGCCGGTTGGGTTGGCGCAACTTTCTTCCTGCTTGTTGTAGCAGTGGTGTTTGGTTACTGGTTCATCCGGAAGTTTCTCCCGCGTTACTTGCTAGGCACGCCATATGCCTACCTTGATGAAAATACTTTAGCACCCGGTGGTGAGCTTGTAGGTGAGTTTGCCACAACAACTAGAAAGACTGTTGCGCTCAATGCAATCACCGTGATCTTAAGAGGAACGGAGGTGTGCATCAGTGGAAGTGGCTCTAACAAAACGACACACAGAAATGTCATTTTTGAAAATTCGCAGACACTTCAATCGCAAGCTACTTTGCAAGCTGGAAATGAAAGTCGATGTTCTTTTGTTTTCCGTTTACCTGAAGATGCAGCCTATTCTATTTCTCTCAACGAAAATTCCCTGATCTGGACAGTTGATGTAGAGGTGGATATTCCTCGCTGGCCGGATTGGAGCAAAAGTCTGCCGATCTTCGTTGTGCCCTCGGACGGACAAGCGGCGAGGTCAGGGGGCGAGCGACTGGAGGCGGATGTGGTGAGTTCGGCAAACCAGAGCGGGCAGGATGCACAGAACACTGCGGGCTTCGTCGGTGGGGATGTGAGTGTAAAATCTGCTGGACAATTAACCTTTGCCGAGACGGTCGCCCAGCTGTGGGCTGTTCGCGGTGATCGTGAGCAGGTCGAAATGGTGGTTGAGGCTGTGAAGGGTATTTCTTTCAATATTGAGGCGGACGTTGAGAGACGCTTGCTTTATGCCGGTGATGAGGACCCACATGTCTTTAAAGATGGGTACGCTGTGTGGGCGCGTTATCCTGATCCTCGACTACCCATGGTGCTGTACGTTCCCCACGTTTTGGGAGATGAATTTGAGCAGCTGGGGAAGAGGATCTGGAAGGGGAAGGGTGCGGTTGTCGGCTGGGACAGTTTGCACAGTCGGCTACAAATCAAGCTTGAAGCAGCCCTTTGAGCAAGCGAGTTTACTGCTAGTTCGGGAAATGAGCGGTCGAGTCTGAAACGCAGCTTTGAATTGGTTTGGGGGATATGTGGTTCTCAACTCGCCACCGGCGGTCTAAACTTCCAATCTTTCCCAGACCAGCGACCTAAGTGATCTGAAATGACTTCTCCCAGAGTTTTGATCCTTCGTGCACCAGGAACGAATTGTGATGAAGAGACCGGGTTTGCCTTTGAACGGGCCGGCGCGTCGGTTGAGCGGGTCCATGTGAATCGTTTGATTGAGAATCCAGCACTGAAAGATCGATACCAGATACTTTGTGTGCCGGGTGGTTTCAGTTACGGTGATGATATTGCGGCCGGGCGGATCTTGGCGACAAGATTGCGGCAGCATCTTGCGGATCTGGTGCAGGTGTTCGTACATGGCAATCAAGATCGGCTGGTTCTTGGTATTTGTAATGGGATGCAGGTACTGATGCGACTTGGCGTTTTGACCGAGGGTGTTGGTCAGGCCGATGCAACGCCAGCAACTTTGACTTGGAATAATCATGGCCGGTTTGAGGATCGGTGGGTGCACTTGGCGGTTGATAAAACTCCCTGCGTCTTCCTGCAGGGCGTTGAGCAGATGTACCTACCGATGGCACATGCCGAAGGTAAGTTTGTGGCCTCTGAGCCGGAGATTCTTAATCAACTTCGTGAGCAAGGGCGTCTAGCGATTCGATATGCTGATGGTGAGCAGGGTGGTGTTCAGGATGATGTTCTGCCATTCCCGCACAACCCTAATGGAGCTGATGCGAATGTCGCCGGTGTTTGTGATGCCAGTGGCCGGGTCTTCGGTTTGATGCCACATCCGGAGCGACATATCGATGCTACTCAGCATCCCAGTTGGACGCGTCGTAGTGAACAGCCGGAGTATGGCGATGGCATGGTGATGTTCCAAAACGCCGTCAACTGGTTTGCCTAGACCACGACGTTTTGATCACGAATCGGCTCACCCTGCCAGGCCCTGTCTCTTATACACATCTGACGCTGCCGACGACTCCTTACGTG
>CAJXTM010000665.1 GCA_913061385.1 uncultured Rhodopirellula sp.
TTCATGAAGTTGCTCGCACATGAACCCGAGGTCGCTGCAGCAGTTCGCTGCCATTGTGAATCATTGTAGATTCATGCTCGCCTGATCAGATGTTCCGTCATCGGTGACAACGGTTGTGGCCTGATCCGTGTTAAGAGTCGGCTTGTCGTGACCTATCTGCCGGCTTAAGCGATCGGGCAAAAAAAACAGGCTAGGTGCCGGGTTGCCGGCCTTTGACAGCGACCGGTGTACAGCGACCGGTGTACAGCGACCGGTGTACAGCGAAATCATTTCCTCGGCCTGTACCTGCTGACGTGAGCAACACATGTTCAGCATCATCTGATGCAACGCAACTTCTGCGGATGGATCAATCGCTGTTGCGGGCTTTCTTTTAAACCGACACCGGGCCAGCAGACGCTTCCCGCAGACCCGGTCAGCGTGATAAGCAACGCGTTCTCAGTGGAGCAACTTAGGCAGCACGTCGCTGGTATTGCTCGATCGCGTGCGTTCGCGGTGTTGTGCTCATAATCGTTTCATGTTGGTTGCATGATGCAACCTCATTCGGTCGCAGGCGGCTATCAAGGCGAGCGCTAGCAGACGGTGCCAGAGCACGGCCGATTACCTCCAGCAGCTGCCCTGGGCGAGTCAGGCTCGCGAACGCTGCCCACAACGCGGCAGACAATGTTCGTGTCCAACCACCGCCCGAGAAGTGGTTCTTAATGCACTGAGTTCGAACGCCCCGAGTCACCGATGGTTTGTTCCACGGTAGTGAATCACCAGCGTATAGCAATTCAGAGTCTCTCGCTAACGAAGACTTCCAGCCCGCTTGGCAAGCGAGGTGATGAAAAGCGTAGCTCGCTTCAGTCCAATCGGCAGTGGTGAGGGCATCGGTCAACGATCGCAGCAATTCCCGCCTCCAGAACGAGGCTTGTAAATAGGCACCTGTTGGCTGCTTTCCCGAGATTGCGATTTTCTGTCGGCTTTTACAAAGTTGGCCAACGGCGTCACTCCAGCCCGCCGACACGATCGTGCCCTCGGCGTCGTGACGGATAACGGGAGCAACCACACCACAGTCGTAAGCTTCGAATTCTTCCAACGCCTTTTCGGTCCATCCACTCGTAGCTTGGAGGCCGTCTGAAAGGACGTGAATGAATCTGCCGCGTGCCTGCGAGGCACCCGCTGAAATCAACTCCAGCGGATTCTTCGAGTCTGCGACAACAAATCTTATCTCGTCCCCGAGTTCAAAAGGATCTTGATAGCTGCCGTCATGGCAGACCAATATTTCAGATCCATCCACCGGATTTTCAAGTACGCTGATCAGCGTACTTTCAAACGCGGCTAAGTCCCGCCCGATGGGAATAACGATCGACAATCGGGGGATCGGAGGAAATTTAGGCACCGATACCAATCCAGCTTGAGAGGTCAAAGCGGGGTTCCGACAGACGGAACTTTCCCGGCAACGGGATAGACTATCCCTAGCAAAATCAATCGGAATCGCTCAGGCTGGAGTTGAGTTGATCGCGGCTACACTTGGACAAACCGGCGACTTATTGGTATGCCCTCTACGACTTTGTTAGCTAATCCGCACAATTTGCCACCTCGCCCGACCTTCACTGCCTGAAACTGACTGTAAGCATGCAACATCGACGACTCTCGGGTCATGGCCCACACGTCTCAGAAATCGGATTTGGCGGTTGGGCAATTGGGGGAGGATGGGGTGAGCAGCAGGATGCAGATTCGGTGGCAGCTCTTCACGCCGCTCTGGACGGCGGGGTCAATCTTATCGACACCGCCGAGGGGTACGGAGATGGGCGGAGTGAGCAACTGATTGCCGAGGTGCTGCGAGATCGCGACGAAGATGTCTTCGTCGCAACGAAAACACCACCCGATGCAGGGCCTTGGCCTCCGAGCCCTCATTGCCGCTGGCAGGATCGCTATTCTGCCGCCTATTTAAGGGCAAACGTCGAGCAGCGTTTGCAGAACCTGAATACCGATCGTATCGACCTGCTGCAGTTGCATACGTGGACTAGGGCCTGGAATGATGATCCACAACCATTATTAGTGCTTCGCCAGTTACGCGAGGAAGGAAAAATCAATCTGATTGGTGTCAGTACCCCCGAGCATGATCAGGCATGCGTGATTCAGCTGATGCGTGATGGGCTGGTCGATGTGGTTCAAATCATCTTCAACTTGTTTCATCAGGAGCCCATTGCTCAGTTGTTGCCGGTGGCTGCAGAGACGGGAACAGGAGTGATTGTTCGGGTGGCACTCGACGAGGGAGCACTGACGGGTAAGTTTTCACCTGAGCATAGGTTTCCTGAATCGGATTTTCGCAGCCAATACTTCGAGGGTGATCGCATGGCACGCACGGTCAGCCGCGTAGAATCCATCCGATCTGATCTTGAGGACTTCGGGTTGGCGGATCAATATTCGCTTGTTGATCTGTCTCTGAAGTTCGCGCTGTCACGGCCCGAGGTCAGCACCGTGATCGCTGGGATGCGTAATGAGGAACAAGCCATGATGAATACGCGAACAGCCAGGTTGCGGGATTTGCCAGATGAATTGATCCAACGCCTGCACCGACACAACTGGCTGCGTGGTGTTTGGTACAGCGGCAAGTGAGTGCCACGAATCGATGTTACGTCCACATTACGCCATCTTTGTTTGCGATTCGATGAGTGTCATGTTTCTGTGAATGCCTGTTTTACCGAGTTTGATTTTCCCCGACTGTTGAATCGATAGCCTGATTCATTTCATCTCCAAAATGGAAACTGACTTTTGACTGAACACCAACCGTTGTTAGATGCAGCTATCAAAGCCGCCCGGCTGGGGGGCGAAGTTCTGATGCGTTATCTGAGCCAGGGGGTTCAGATGCGTGACAAGTCGTCGGCTGGTGGCAAAACCTATGACCTTGTCAGTGATGCCGACCTCGACAGTGAAAAGGTCATTGGTGAATATCTTGGAAACCTGTTTCCTGGCCACGAGCTACTGGGTGAGGAAGATCTTGACGGTGATGTCAATGCCGAGCATCTGTGGGTGATTGATCCGTTGGACGGTACCAATAATTACGCCCATGGGATTCCGCATTTTGCCGTTTCCATTGCTCATTATCATTGCGGGAAACCAACCGTTGGAGTGATTCTCAATCCTGCTCGCGATGATCTTTTCACGGCAGCAGAGAATCAGGGTGCTTATCGTAATGGTGAACGAGTCAATGTCTGCGACTCAGCTTCACTTGCACAGACGCTCGTGGGTTGCGGTTTTTACTATGACCGCGGGGCGATGATGCGGAGTACCCTGAACGCGGTTGAAGAATTTTTTGGACATGACATTCATGGAATTCGTCGTTTCGGTACGGCATCGCTCGATTTGTGTCAGGTTGGGTGTGGGCAGTTCGGAGCCTTTTTTGAATACCAGTTGTCGCCTTGGGATTTTGCGGCCGGTCGTCTCTTTGTCGAGGAGGCAGGAGGGCGAGTGACTGACGGTCGAGGGAATCCGTTGCCGTTGGAAATGACCAGCGTCGTTGCCAGTAATGGGCAATTGCATGACATTGCGATTGATATCACTGCCAGACATCATCCCGACACAAAAGTTTCGGATGGTTGAGGATTGGCGGCTTGTGGCAATCTGTCGCATGGTTCTCGCTCTGTCTCTTATACACATCTCCGAGCCCACGAGACCGAGGCTGATC
>CAJXTM010000666.1 GCA_913061385.1 uncultured Rhodopirellula sp.
TACACGTAAGGAGTCGTCGGCAGCGTCAGATGTGTATAAGAGACAGGGCTATATCTCGCGATCCATATCACTGTTTTCCCACGAACAACAACTTGTTCAGCATTACCTTCCGCCATGTCAGCCCACTCCTTCGACGGGCAACGCTATTTTAATGCGAACCAAATTGGTTGCACTTTCCCTGCTCTGTGATCATCACCTAATGATGAGCGCACTCAGAACTACAGATAACTGGCAAAGGAGTTTAGTTTTCAAGCGGGTCGCTGGCAACTCAATGATGATGAACTCGTCTAATACACCAGCCTGCTGAATGCATTGCGTATCATCTCACGCAGTTTCAACACAAATATGTTTGCTCTGTTGGATCGAGAAGGTCCTTTTTCGAGTGGATCCGACTCTCAAAGTTCTTTTCGATTGCGAGCAGAAGGGAGCCTTGCAACAAATGGAAGCCGGCAAGTATCGTTGAGACCAACATTCCAGCGATACAGATTCCAAGGTAGGAAAGATTATCTGCCGAAATCCCCGACACAGTGGCCTCTGGATGCAGAAGAGATGAGATCCCACTTGCCCATTGCTCGCCAGCCAACGCAAAACTGATCGCCGCGCAGCTCATCGACCAACCGAAAAACGCGAATGCTTTTCGGAGGGCAACACGGGAGTGTCCCATTGTTGTCAGATTGGATCGAGGCGGACACGAGTCCATCAAATTCACCTTGGGTAACTGTTCTACGCAACACCCCCGTGCGCAAAATCAGCTGGTCCAACAATTGTGAACCGACAAACCGTAGGCTACTACTGAACACAAGTATGCCCGGTGCTAGAAAAAAAACAGAAAACGGTAAAGCCAATTTGATTCTGTCCGTTACAACCGGCGTATCTCGATAAGCAGCCAATATGATTCTTCATTCATGCTTTGACGGGGCGCGTCCCCAACAGATTACTACCAATCTGGAAAGCTAAAAGCGAGTAGGCAAACCAGCTGAAACTAGAAATCACGGGGACGCTAGAATCAGCTAACAAACTCAATACCGTACCCCCGACCGGAATCAGGGCGATTGCAACTGTGATAGCGCCCAGATAGACACGACGCCGTTGATCCTCCATACCGAACGTGCACGCGATTGGAACAGCCATTCCCAGCCAGTAAGCCCCCGCTAGCACACCCAACCAAATATCAGAACACAGCACGCCAATGATCAATGAGCAACCGGAAATCAAAAGACAGGGTGCGATCAAGTTAGACGCCCAGGTTTGCGACCGATTTAGCAGATGTTGCCCAAACGGGTGAAACCGTAGAAACGTGTTGAACAGGGGATTCGCAATCCATGTCAGGATGACAAACATCGCATACAGCACAATGATTGGAAAAACGACAGGCTGTAGCACCGGATACTGTTCTGCCAGCCGGGACAATAATTGCATTAGCACCCATGCACCAACGATCAAGTAGAACGCTGCCTTACCGTTGAGACGGCTGAGTGACACATAAAACCTGTGCACCATACGAAACAGAAAGCTGCGATTATTCAGCGCCGTGATCAACCCCGCCCGAGCCATCTCGTTCGCAGGATCCAGTCGCAGCGCCTCACGGAACGCAACTTGCGCCTGTTGGTAATCACCTGCTTGAAGAAGCGTATAACCATACGAAGCATGAGCCATTGGATCTTGTGGATCAAGTTTCAGTCGATTCGTTGCCGCCGCAACCGCTTCTGTGTCACGCCCCAATCTTTCTAACGTGATTGCCCGCAAACTGCTGCAATCACCATGTTCGGGATCAATGGCGAGCCCTTGTTCCACCGTGGCCAACGCATCCTCATAGCGTTTTCGGCCAAACATCGCCCTCGCCAGAACGGCGAACGCGTCGGCATCATGCGGATCCAACGTCAACGAAGTCTGAATTGCCGCTTCAGCTTCATCGAAGCGATTTCGTTGCAGATAGCACGTCGCCAGCGCATAGTGGCAGAGGGGTTCACTGGGCGCAACGGCGACGGCACGTTGCGCAGTATCAGACGCTTCAATCATGCGTTCTTTGGCGTGCAGAATGCATAAAGCCAGCAACGCCAACGCGATCCCGTCATTGGGTTCGTCAGCAAGCAGCCCTCGCAGCTCGCGTTCCGCCAACTCGTACCGCCGCTGTCCCAGCATCAACTGTGATCGCTCGTACCTATTACTCATCGTTTGATCTTGAGGTAATCGAGTATTTCGTCATAAAGCCCACCCTCGTTCGCATACAGGGCATGGTTTCTTGCAGCTGAAAACCACTCACGCGTCGTTGGACGCACCTGCTTTGCGGCTTTCAAAAGATCCTTGGTACCAATCGGTTTCGGCATGCCAATCTTCACCGCTTCATGCAATTTGACCTCCACTGCCCTGTCGACAACAGCTTTCAAATCTGCTCCTGAATAGTCAGCAGTCTTGGATGCGATCTTCCGAGTATCGACGTTGTCCGTCGGTTTGCCGTTGAGCTGTAAATCCAAAATTTCTTGGCGTGCCTGTCCATCCGGTGGCGGTACAAAAATCACACGATCAAAGCGACCGGGTCTCCTGAACGCTGTATCCAGGTGCCATGGTGTATTAGTTGCCGCCAGACACAGCACGCCCTCATTGTCCGCGTCGACCCCATCCAGCTCAGACAGAAATTGATTGATCAAATGCCGGCCGGCGGTGCGTTTCATGTCAGCCCGACTGGCCCCCAAAGCATCTACCTCATCAAAAAACAACACGCACGGCTTGCTTCCTCTCGCCTTCTGAAACACAGCGTTAAGGTTTTTCTCACTACTTCCCATCCACATCGAAAGCACGTCACTAATGCCGACAGAAATGAAGGTTGACTTCACTTCACCAGCAGTTGCCCTCGCCAAGTGAGTTTTCCCACAACCCGGCGGTCCATATAGCAAAATCCCCCCACCGACTTTCTTGCCATAAGCGGCGTACATGTCAGCGTGCTGCAAGGGATAGATGATTTTGACTCGTATCTCATCCTTAACGCCTTCCATCCCACCGACGGAATCAAAGCCCTGTTCTGGCCGTTCACTGAGAACACTCGGCGACTCGTCTTCTTCGTCGTCAAGACGATCAGCAAATTCTGCCACCGCATCATGAAAGTCAGCTGCCTCACTTAACTCCTCGGCACCGAAATCCGCGATACCCAGCAGACTTGCCAAGTCGACATCGGCGACATCTTCGTCATGCTCAACCGCCTCTCGATAAGTCGAAACCGCACCTCGTATATCTCCTGTTCGCTGCAAGAGACGGGCATGCATGACCATGGCACGAGGATCAGCATCTTTGCCCATACCGAGCGTTTCGACGATGGCCAACGCATGCGAATCCTTACCCTGACGAAAGTAAACATCAGCTAACGTCAACTGCAAACTAACACTACCCGGATGGCGTTGAAGCGATTCTCGAGTCACCTGCTCAGCCTCGTCGTAACGCAACAACTCAACAAGAAGCTTGATCAACTGCTGCACAAGTGGCTCGTTCTCCGGAGACACACCCACAGCAGTTCTCAAAGCATCAATGGCAGTATCATTGGGATTAGTCACAGGTGATGCACCAAATACGGGTTATCAAGTCGTCAAAGAAAAGTGGTCTATTTTAAAAAAGCTGCGTATGTTGCTGTCTCTTATACACATCTCCGAGCCCACGAGACCGAGGCTGATC
>CAJXTM010000667.1 GCA_913061385.1 uncultured Rhodopirellula sp.
TCTACACGTAAGGAGTCGTCGGCAGCGTCAGATGTGTATAAGAGACAGGAATGGGGCTTTGCCGTGCATGCGGATCAAATTTGGCTCGGTTTGCAGTTTGTCGGATAGAAGGTGACAGCTAGAATGAAAAAATCGGAGAGCGTGGGGCTGTGCCGTTGGACCAGCGAGAGTGTGGGGCGAGGATGATTGCCTGTGCGATGAAGCGTTACGTTTGCGTCTTTTTGCTCGGAATTCCGTTGATGGGAATAACCTTGCTTTGTGCGCAGGACAGTCGCCCTTTGCAACGCAAACAAATGCCTCGAGTTCAGACATTCGACTCGCTGTTTCAACCTGATTACAGTTACCCCTATCTGAAGTACGCTTCTACCGCACCGTTCCAACATCAAGTGCAGAAGTTTGATCCAGCCAATGCTTGGTGGTTGGCAGAAATTTCGATGCTTGCCTATGCCGATGCCGATGGGTTTGTGAAACGGCAGCTTCGATCAGCTGGCATGCTGGGGGTGAAGCGTTATGCAAGCCCAAGGGACAGTGTTCATCACACTCAGGCTATTCTGACATTCAATGCGGATGCTGTGATTGTTGCGTTCCGTGGGACAGAACCGAATGAGTGGAAAGATCTGAAAACGGATGTCAAAGCCCACCATGTTGAATTGGCATCGGGCGGCAAAGTGCACGCTGGTTTTCAATCAAGTCTTACTGGTGTGTGGGCTCAAGTCCAACCAGAGGTTGAGCGGTTGTCAGCAGAGGGCAGGAGTGTTTGGCTGACAGGACATAGTCTAGGCGCTGCGTTGGCGGTGCTGGCTGCTCATCAATACAAGAAACCGGCTACGGTATATACGTTTGGCGCACCGAGGGTGGGCGACGCAGAATTTGTCAAACGCTATCAACAGCCGACTTTTCGGATCGTCAATAATACAGATTTTGTCACCGAGATACCGCCGCCATTTTGGTACCACCATGTGGGTGAATTGGTTTACTTTGACAGTCGAGGGAAATTGCGCAGGAATGTGACTGTCTCTCAAATCCTTCAGGATAAAGCACGTGGGCAGAGTCAGGCGGTGACGCAACGCTTTAAGGAATGGGCAAACTTGAATCTCGATAAAAAACCGTTCAAGCCACTGCTGGATCATGCACCCATCTGCTACGTCGTGCACTGTTGGAACTCGCTGGTTGACGCTCGCGAACAGAACACGGTTGGGACCGCTAATCAGTGAACGCACCAAGCATGATTAGATGGCGTGAAGCATGTTTCGCTATGAGACTTTTGGTGTTTCAACAAGTGGTGATGAACGCGTAAATTTCATCTGCCGCGGTTTTCGTGTTTGAGGATGACGTGAGTATTGGCTAACGAGTGAGTCAGGCATCTGCCATTCCTTAGGCGAATGAGCACAAGGCATTTGGGCAAAGATTTGGGGAGCCCAGCGACCTCGTCAGGTTCGCCAAAGGTATTTGGTTAGACGAAATTGCCTTGGTGTTTGTTGGTGGGTGCGGATTTCCTCTGTTGCTCAAGGTATGGAAGAAAATCAAAGGTGCCATGCCACACTGGGAAATGGCAGCGACAGCGGGCCGTTTGATTTCGGGCAAGAAACGCTTAGTCAGCGAAAACGATTGATTGCGTTGAGATCAGGAAGCACAGCCGCATTCGAAGTTGACCACTAGGGGTGGTCTGAACCACTGCGGTAATGAAATTTGGAAACGCAAATCCCTGTGAGTCATCACGTCCAACGTTGTCTGCTCAGGAGTTGGCTGGTGTGTTGTTTGGAAGTCTGGGGCCTCGTTCAGGTCGAATTGTGATGCGAACGTCGTTCCGCTGAGTCAGATGGTTGCGTTGTTAACGAGTAGATTTGGGCGTGTGGGGACGTTTTTCCTTGCCGTGCAGTGTTGTGTTTTCCACTGCTCGAAATCACGCGAAGAAAAGCTTTCAAGTAAGGAAAAGCCGAGGTCAGTTTGGCTTTGATTTGCTCGATACACGCATTGAGATTGGGGCCAGATGATGCCGGAACGTCGCTAGAATGGGCTCGGATTTGAATTCGCAACGAAACAATAGGGTGCGTTAACCCGGTGCAGTGGCGTTTTTGGCTGTGGTTCATGCGGTGGATGGTGTGCTTCGCGCCTGAAGCACTTTTGGCTGACGCTTCATTAAGTGGCGATGACCTAACTCGATGAATACCCATGGGAATGCAAGTCGCTGTTCTAACTACGGCACTTCGTTGGTTTTGCAATACCGTTAGACTCAGGGAAAACCGTGTTTTCGATATACTAGAAAAGCGGCAGGCTTTTTTGTTGAGTTCTCATGGTGGCTGTGGGGTAAACAGAGATGGCTTGTGTATTCGTGGAGCGAGTCAGGATGCTGGATAGAATTGCTTTGCCACGTGGTTCAATGTGTTAACGGGATAAGCCGATGTCAGTGAATGAGGACGAATCGAACAAAGACCACGCGAGGCAGATTGCCTTGGCGATGATGTCGGAGTCGACGTCAGGCAAGACAGAATCGCTTGATGCTGTTCTCCGCGACAATCCCGAGATCGCTGTCGAACTGGAACGGCAATTGAGATTGCTTGGTTTGGTGAAAGCCGTCACCGAGCAGCACGATACACATCGGCATGGAACGAATGCTGGTCTGGGTGGGTTAGGCACGACTCGAGTACTTGGGATTCTCGATACCGGTGGCGAATTTAATGAAGAGCCCACGTTGGTTCCATGCCCGAGTTGCCGTCAGCGACTTCCGTACATTGACTTTGCGACCAATGAAAGCTCTCGTAAAGTCACGTGTTTGCATTGTGATAATTCGGTTCTGCTGCTGAATAATCGTAAAGGTCTTCAAGCAGGTTCAATGATCGCGCACTTTGAGCTCGTGTCACGCCTTGGCGCAGGGTCATTCGGGTTGGTGTGGAAAGCACGTGACACCAAGTTGAAACGCGATGTTGCGATCAAAGTGCCACGCCGTGGCTTGTTGACCAGTGAACAACAGGATCTGTTTCTTCGGGAAGCTCGCGTGGCAGCAGCAATTCGACATCCCTATGTCGTTGCAATCCATGATACCGGAGTCGATTGTGGAACCGTGTATATCTGCAGTGAGCTGATTAAGGGTAACACGCTGGCGCAATGGAATCGTGAGTCATGTGATTCGCCACGGACGGCGGCTTCGATGATGCGGAAAATTGCTTTCGCAATTCAGGCGATTCACGACAGTTCTGTTATTCATCGTGATTTGAAACCAAGCAACGTGATGGTCGATGAAAATGGTGATCCACAGGTAATGGACTTTGGTTTAGCCAAGCAGGATGTTTTTGAAGCGAGTATGACATTGAGTGGTGAAATTCTTGGGACACCTGCATACATGTCGCCTGAAGCTGCCAAAGGTGAATCGCGTTCATCTGATCCACGTACGGACATCTATTCGATAGGAGTGATGTTGTACGAGCTGTTGACAGGTGAATTGCCTTTTCATGGAGACTTTGCACAACTGGTGCAGCAGATCTTGCATCGGAAGCCCCCTTCGCCAATCGATATCAATCCGGCGGTGCATCGCGAACTCGAAACCATTTGCCTGAAGTGTCTTGAAAAAGAACCTGCAGATCGTTACCAGAGTGCACATGCGTTGGCAGAGGACTGTCTCTTATACACATCTCCGAGCCCACGAGACCGAGGCTGATCTCGT
>CAJXTM010000668.1 GCA_913061385.1 uncultured Rhodopirellula sp.
GAGATCAGCCTCGGTCTCGTGGGCTCGGAGATGTGTATAAGAGACAGTCCCAAAAATGTGGACTATTGCCCCAGTTGTCATGCACTGGCTGCATCCACCAATGGCTTTGCGCTGCGTTTCAGTTTTGAGCCGTTTGCCGAAACATCAACACGCACCGGCCGAAGATTTGCCCGGGTCACCGGTAATGCCTCGATTGTGAGTGTTGTGCCGGTGGATGGTACCGAGAATCTTCTGGCAGTGTCACGTGCCTGCAGGGCAATGATCTGCGCAGTTGAAGAAATCAATTATCTCTCAGGTGCGGGCAAGGGAGTGACGCTGATTCGCCTGGCTGCTGGAGACGAGTTGCTTGGTTTCAAGGCTTCCACTGGAGATCGTGATTTGTTGACTGTGATGACCAATCGAGGCGCCAAGAAGACAATTTCAACCGCCAAATATCGGGTGACCTCACGTGGTGGACGAGGGAACGAGATTCAAAAGAATGGGAAAATATCCGAGATTGTGGTGCTGCCGCCCAAGGCTCCGCCAACACTGAGTGAATCATCCTGACTGTTTGTTTATCCTTTATTCTTCCTGCATCAGTCCACGTGGCTGAGTACCTATCTAGCTGACGGAACGACATTGAGATGGCCGCAAAGAAACGATACGAAGGCGAAGACATCGTCGTGCTCGAAGGGCTTGAGCCTGTTCGGAAACGACCCGGCATGTACATCGGTGGTGTCGGTATGGCAGGGTTGCACCACCTGATCTGGGAAGTGGTAGACAATTCAATTGATGAGGCGATGAATGGTCACGCTTCCGAAATTACTGTCGCGCTGCATAAGGATGGACGCACGATCTCTGTCTCGGATAATGGTCGTGGCATTCCGATTGACAAACATCCTAAAACTAAAAAGTCAGCATTGGAAACTGTGCTGACCGTGCTTCACGCAGGCGGTAAGTTTGACGGAAATAATTACAAGACTGCGGGTGGATTGCATGGCGTTGGTGCTTCTGTGGTGAACGCATTGAGCAAAGAACTTACTGCAGTCGTGCGACGCGACGGTGCCCAGTATCGAATGACGTTTGCGAGGGGGAAAGCGACCTCCAAGTTGCAGAAACTGAAAGGTGCAGTGCGGGGAACTGGAACTACCATCAGTTTCACCCCTGACCCAACCATCTTTCCAAAAACAGAATTTGACTCGAAGGTGATTCGAGCTCGTCTGGAAACAGCAAGCTTTTTGCACCGTGGTGTGAAAGTCATTTACAACGATGAAGTGAATAAGAATAAGGAAACCTTTTTTCACGAACAGGGAATCGTTGACTATCTGGTCAAAGTCGTGAAGGAACGAAACGCCCGCCCTATTCACGAAACGCCGTTCACGCTCCGCAAAGAAGACGATTTTCGTTTGGAGCTGACTTTGCAATGGACTGAGTCGACCGATGAACACGTGCGAAGCTATGTCAATGGAATACCGACAGGTAGCGGCGGGACACATGAAAACGGATGCCGTGGTGCTCTCAATAAGGCTGTTCGAAACTACATCGATACGCACAGCCTGACGCCGCGGGGAGTCAAGCTGACACTCGAGGACATTCGGGAGGGGCTGATCGTTATCCTGTCCGTCTTCATTGAGGATCCGCAATTTCAGGGACAAACCAAGGACCGTCTCAATAATCCTGATATTCAGTCGGTCGTGGAGGCTGCGATTCGGCCTGCGATGGAACAGTGGATGAACAACAATCGAAGTGTGGCGGATTCTATCGTCGCACGAATCATTGCTGCAGCCCGAGCCCGTGCAGCTTCACGAGCTGCGTCAGCCGCGGTGTCAAGAAAGGGTGGTTCCAGACGCACAATGCTGCCGGGGAAACTCAGTGACTGCGTCTCTGTTGGAAAGGGCGATTCCGAAATCTTCATTGTCGAAGGTGACTCGGCCGGTGGTAGTGCTAAGCAGGGGAGGAACCGAAACTATCAGGCGATTCTTCCGCTGCGTGGAAAAGTTTTGAATACAGAAAGTGCAACGCTCAAGAAGATTCTTGAAAACAAGGAAATTCAGGATCTTGTTGCGGCGCTGGGGTGCGGAATCGGTCCCAGTTTGAATTTGGCAGATCTGCGGTATGAAAAAGTGATTCTGCTCGCTGATGCCGATTCGGATGGACACCACATCACTACCTTGCTGTTGACATTCTTTTATCGGCATATGCCCGCTTTGATTGCTGCGGGACGACTGTATATCGGTGTTCCACCACTGTATCGAATTGACCTGGGTAAAGAGACCTTTTGGGCAGCAGACGAAGCGGCACGAGAAGAGGTGCTGGAACAGTACACCGGGCGAGCTAAGCCGGAAATCACACGTTTCAAGGGACTTGGTGAAATGATGCCCAAGGTGCTTTGGGATACCACATTGAACCCCGAAAGCCGCCGGATTCAGAAAGTCGAAATTGATGACCAGTTAGAAACGGATCGAATCATCAGTGATTTGATGGGACGAGATGCGTCGGCAAGATTCCGCTTTATCATGGATCGTGCCGAGGATGCTGAGGCAATTGATGTTTGAGCAGATTCCGCTGCTCTTTCCCGCTGTTGTCTGAATGTTCCGAAGTCCAAATGTTGTGAAGCCTCAGCGGTCTAGCCGCCTTACTGCCCAGCAGCAGACCACTGAAATCAGCCGCAGCAACGTGTCTTCCTTCTGGGATTTGCATCCGATGTGTTTGTTCCTACTGTGAATCTGCTGGACGACTGCGATCGATATCGTTTTTCATGGGTGGTGCATTCACGCTCTGTCCAATGGTGAAGGCCAAGCGTCCCATCATTCCAAAGTAGGTGAATGTGGTGAAGATGGCGAGCGTGATTGCAGCAACGATTCCAATGGTGGAATCAGTCGACCAAGTCGTAGCGATGAACAAAAACAGCCCGGTAAAGAGCAAGCCGGATGAAAAGTAGAATCCGCCCCACTCCTCTTGGCTGTTGGAAACACTGCGGGCCAGTTCGGGTGAGAATGGCGTAAGCACGCTACCCATGTCGAGCATCGACAGCAAAATGAAAGGTAAGAGTAGATAGATTGAAAACATAATGATTGCTATCCCTAGTAGCTGGGGGCAATCGGTGAGGTAACAAACTGTCCACATTGGAATGGCAACCAAAGCAGTCGCTCCTAGCACCAGAATCAATTGGTCGAGCCATTGGAAAATATCCATACTGGGCCACTCTTCGACACGGTCATTACCATTGGCGACCGATAGCAGGATCGCAAACGCACAACTGACTGTGATCGCACCCAGCACAAGGCCACCAGTCATCATGCCAAGCGTAAGTAACATTTGCAGAGACTCCTGTTCGATTTGCAGCAGTAAGGCAGTTGGGATTGCAGCGCCCACAGATATCACCACCCAGTGCATGATGACGCCAGGATCTTTGAAAATACCAAAAACGTTATTAAGCCATTCAACAACATTTGGTGTGTCTTCATAGATGGGCGTCGTTTTCTCCTCTTCTTCGCGAGAGGCCTCGGCCAGCAGGTCATCCGCCGACTTTTTGAACGGGTCTGCTGTGCTCCGTGTGCCAGTATCCATTTGCCCAAGACTGAACGTCTCAGCGTTTGTGATATCGATTTCCGGCTTCTTGCGAACCTTTGGAGCTGTCTCTTATACACATCTCCGAGCCCACGAGACCGAGGCTGATCTC
>CAJXTM010000669.1 GCA_913061385.1 uncultured Rhodopirellula sp.
GAGATCAGCCTCGGTCTCGTGGGCTCGGAGATGTGTATAAGAGACAGTCTCTGTATTTGTCAAACAGCGTAAGATTGTGAAGCTATTCCGGTCAGGGAGAAGGAGTGCCCAGCAAAGATCTTAAGTCAATTCCAACAGCACATAAAAAAACCCGGCCACTCCATAAGAAGTGGCCGGGCAAGATTTTCAATGAATCCGCGGTTTCGGCGATTGCTAACGTCGGGGAGAAACGCTTGGCACCCCCCGCTAACGGATTCGTTGGTGCCTTAGAACGTCATGACTGCGTCAATACCGAACTTGAAGCTGTCATCTGCAGGAGCATCGGTGTTAGCGTCCCATCCGTCGTACCAGTCATATCGAATCTCAGGACGGAAAGTCAGGTTCGCTGACTGACGATAGTTGATACCAGCAGTCCAGTTCCATGTGTCGTGCAGCACGGCATCGGTCGTTGGATCAGCAATCTGATACCACTCGACACGAGTTCCAACAGAAACACAGTCATTGATCGTTTTGATCAGGTACTGGTTGATGCCGAAAGTCTGCCTCTCGTTCGTATCAAGAAGGTCACTTTGGAAGATGTACTGAACATCGTCGCTAACAGCGTAGTCGGCAACCACCGAGTGCATGTATCCCTGTTCCGTAGCACCGCCAACAGGTGTGTTGAAACGACCACCAACAGCGGCGTAGGTAACCGAAAGACGATCAGTCAAACCAAGCGAAACACCGCCAATGAATGCATCACCGTTGTCCTGGAACCCACTGTCCCAACCTTCGACGTATCCACCGTAAAGCGTGACGTCATCGCTGTGGTTATATGTGAACAGTGCACCTGTGTGAGTGAAAGGCTCGCTGTTATACATGGTGTTAGCGTGGCTGTAGAAAAAGTTGCCAGTAGCCTGAACAACTTCCCAACCAATGATTGTGTAGAAGTGTCCAACCTTAACGGACATGTCGCCGTAGCCAGCCTCAAGGTAAAGCTGTGGCAGTGCGTTGCCGTACTGGCCACCGCGTGCCCAACCTTCGTTCGTGTCGTAGCCAGGAACTGGGTTACCGAAGGCCACAGTGTCCGGTCCGTCAGTACCGTAGACATAATCAACACGTCCACCGATGTCAAAACCACAAGAGCTGTCGATCGCCTTCTCGGCGAACAACCAGCCCTGCTGGAGCTGTACATTGTCGGCAAGAGTGTTGAAGTTTGCAGTGGTATCAGTGAAGTAACCCAACTGCATCCAACCACCAACAGCGATACCGTTGCACTCACCGAAGAGAGAGTACGGGTCGCCCAAGCAGCAGTCACCACATCCAAGGCGGCTTGCGATTCCGCAGTCGCCAAGGCCGAGGCCGAGGCCACAACCAGCTGAATCACAACCGGCGTCACATGCATCATCACAAGCTGGTTCGCAACCGCAAACCGGCTCGCCGCAGTCGCAATCCGACTCGCAGGAAACCAACTGAATCTCATTTGTCTGATCGGCAAAAACATTGCCAGCGTAAGTACCGCATGCTATCGCGGCGATAAGCGCCAATTTGCTAAGCTTCATTTGCTTTATTAACTCCCCAGTTATCCATTTCGGGTTCATGTGCAATTTTGCACTGCATGACTCCGTGCGACTAAATAATGTCGACGGATACACGAAAACATTTCCGCGATCGGTTGCTCAAGGCCGCGTCGTCCGCCACTCAATGTGTGGACGACTACCGAACCATGCTCTTTTGACACAAGTAGGTATCGGACAGCTGAAGTAAGAAGAATGTATTTTAGGTAGAAAACACTCAAGAATCTGTCACTCGAACTACATTCAGTAGTGGTTAACGAAAGACTGCCAGCTGCCGGTTTTGGGTAGGCTTGTCAAGGAGTGCGGATTACATAGAAATTTCAATAGAAATCTGAAGGCACAGACTGTCGAAACGCCAATTACGGGCAAAAATGGAGAAGTCAACACCGCCCGAGGGCTCTTTAGTCGCCGAACACAGTTCGCGTCTCATGCAGGGGGCTTTAGAGGTGTGCCGGAGTTTGGAACGAGTATAGAAGCCCCACTTCCGGCAAAAACCGCGTAGCCTCGGGGAGGTGGCACTTATTCTCGGCCTACCCGACTCGCCCGTGATAAGTCAGACTTGCGTTTCAGTTGGCCTGCGTGGGCCAGCAGTTTGCGATTCCTCGACTCGAGATGAGCTTTTCGATGGCGTTTTGGCGGTCTAAGAAAACAAAGAAAGAAGACGACCTAGGGCAGAAATCGGCAGATTCGAGTGGGGCGTCCGACCAACTGCATAATCCAAACACGCCGGTCGCCAGTCATGGTGAGATGCATGATTCAGATCAGCCCCAGTTGGAAGGTGCGTCTCCGGCTGATGAATCCACAACCGACTCAACGAAAGCAAGCGTTGAGCCCAAAGCATCCACCGGGGGCCTCTTTTCGAAGATGCGGGGCGCACTCTCGAAAACGAGACAGGCACTCAGCACCGACATCCGAGACCTCTTCAAAGCAGAGGGCAGGCTGGTCGATGATGATTTTCTCAAAGAGCTTTTTTCAAGGTTGATCCGAACCGATATGGGTGTCGCATCAGCCGAGGCCATTCGTGATGACGTTGCCACCCGTTTGAGAGCAAGAGTCGTTTCGTTGGAAGAAGTCCTTGAAACCATCACTCAACAAGTCCAAACGATGCTGACGCAGGAATCAGCTGGGATTCATTACGCCGAGTCAGGGCCAACGGTGATTCTGGTGGTAGGCGTCAATGGAAGCGGCAAAACCACCTCGATTGGCAAACTTGCAAACCACTTGCACCAATCCGGTCGCAAAGTCGTATTAGGGGCAGGCGATACATTCAGGGCAGCCGCCGTCGAGCAGCTCACCGTATGGGCCGGTCGGATCGGCTGCGAAATCGTAACCGGCAAACCGGAAGCCGATCCTGCCAGCGTCGCCTACCAGACTGTTGATAAGGCTTTATCGGTTGGAGCGGATATTGCAATCATTGATACAGCAGGCCGGTTACAAACCCAGGTCAATCTGATGCAACAACTAGAAAAAATCCGGCGGGTTGTCGAAAAGAAAATCGAGACCGCACCCCACGAGGTGCTGCTCGTACTCGATGCAACGGCGGGGCAGAATGCGATCAGCCAGGCTCAGGGCTTCAGCGATGCGGCTGGCTGCACAGGCATTGTGCTGGCAAAACTTGATGGCTCCGCCAAAGGAGGAGTAATTCTGCCAATCCATGAAAAGTTCCAGCTTCCAGTCAAATTCGTCGGTATCGGTGAAGGAGTTGATGACATCGCCGCCTTCGACGCCGCAGCTTTCGCCAAAGCACTCTTCGCACAGTAGCCTTCATCATGCTTCATTTACAATCCGAATCGACAACACTGTGGCTCAATCAGGTTGATCAGCATTTGGATGAAATACTCATCGACCACGCGCACTGCGAACGCAAAGCTGCCACCACGGCCATGAATTTGATGAACTCGTATACCGAGAATCGTCATTTATGCCGCGAAATGACTCAAATCGTCGAAGAAGAACTTGAGCATTTTGAGATGGTCCTGTCCCTGCTTGACGAGCGCGGAATTAAATTTCGGCGTCTGGCCTCAGGGCCTTACGGCCGCAAACTCAACGCACTGGCTGTCTCTTATACACATCTCCGAGCCCACGAGACCGAGGCTGATCTCGT
>CAJXTM010000670.1 GCA_913061385.1 uncultured Rhodopirellula sp.
TTGTGTGTGTGCCCAGGCAGCGTGCCGATTGATTCGACGCGCGCATTTCGCAGCACTTGGTTAAGGTGGGAATTCAGGCGATGCTGTGATGAGCCGGTATTAAGCCAGCAGACCTTCGATTTTGCTTCCCTCATCGACGAGCTTCATCGGTCGCCCTTGGCGGGTATAGACTTCCTTGTAAGGATCAATACCTAGGGCGTGGCAGATGGTGGCGTGGATGTCCGGTACGTCGACTGGGGTGTCTTTGGGTGTGCCACCGTCTTCGTCGCTGGATCCAATCACGGTACCGCCGTTGATTCCACCGCCAGCCATAAAGCAACTGAAACACTTAGGCCAGTGGTCGCGGCCAGCGTTTTCGTTGATGCGTGGAGTACGACCAAATTCTGACATCATGATGACCATGGTCGTTTCGAGCATCCCGCTCTCTGACAAATCCTGCAAAAGAGAGCCGAGCGCAGGGTCCATGATCTCGCCGTGTTCCCGCATTCGTGTGAAGTTGTCACCGTGGGTGTCAAAGCCACCACGATTGATCTGAACGAAGCGGACTCCCTGCTCGACTAGCCGTTTGCTCATGAGAGCACCGCGTCCAAACGAGGTATCTCCGTAGCGTTCAATTTCCTTTGCCGGAATTTTGTCGAGCTCGAAAGCTTTCAGGGCCGGGCTGCGCATCAAACGCACTGCATCATCAATCGAGGTCGATGTGGAAGATAAACGTGGATCCGTGGTATCGCGGTTGAATCGACCATTGAACTTGGCCAATCGTTCAAGCCTTTTGTTTCCCTGTTCAACCGAGACACCGGCAGGGAACTTCAAATAGGGATCCGGGTCACCGGGGTTCGCGATGAAGTATGCCTCGCAACTTTGTCCCAGATAGCTCGCGGTTCGGGCTTGACCACTGATGGTGATGAATGAGGGTAGGTCGCCAAGCTTCTCTTTTTCGTGAGCAACGACGGATCCGATTCCCGGATGTTGGACTGGTCCCGGCAAAAAGCTCGTTTGCATGTTATAGGACGCTCGAGCGTGAGCACCCTGCGTACCTGCAATCGAACGGACCAAAGCAGCATTGTGCATCTGTTTGGCGACAGTCGGAAAAATCTCCGAGATCTGAATGCCATCGGCGGACGTCGAGATCGGATCAAACTCACCTTGGGTGGGTCGTCCAGGCTTGGGATCCCAAGTGTCCAGATGAGACATGCCTCCGCCATTCCAAAACAGGATAACGTTTTCGCACTTTGCGGCATGGTCCTGTCCCGAGCCGGCAATTAACTGGTTGATCGGCATCCCCAGCAGAGTTGCACCTGCCGCAGAATTGGCCATCAACTGTCGACGCGTCATCTTGTAGTCATTACATCCAGACATCGCGAAATGCTCCGTGAAGAATTGGCCCCGTTACAGCGGGGTGTGGGGATGGGGTGGGATTAGGGCAGGAAACGAAACTCGTTTGAATTGAGCAGGATCCAGCGGAAATCCGCGAATCCTGTCAAGTCATCAGCGCCTGATTCGATGATTTCGACTGCTTCAGAAATTTCTTCGGCAGTAGGTTTACGAGTCAGGATTTCAACATAGGTGTATTGGACCGCGCTATCGAGGTCCTTGTCCGATCCGGTTAGCATACGATAAACGGGTTCCAGCGGGCCCACTCTCGCGGCTTGATGTGTCAGTTGTCCATTGAGCATCAATAAAGCTTGTCGCATCGAGGCGTTTTCGATTCGTTCATCACCAAGATCGACTCGCGCGGGCTGTCCGAAAAGCCTCAGGAAGTGACCTGCCGGTGCTGGAGTTGCCATTCGGTAGGAAGAGCTGAACCTGGGATTGTCATCGACGGTACGTTCCACCATTTTTGTGACATACTTTACACCGGGTTTGGGTGCCGGAGATGCAGCCATCCTGATTGCTTCAATCTCGTCACGCGACATCTTTTGCATCGAGTCAATCATGGGCGAAGTTTCGTCGGCTGCAAGCAACGCGTCAAAGTCAATTTCGATTGCCTTTTCCAAACCATAATCAGCGGTAGAAGCCATCATGTTTTGCTCTGCCAACATGGCCGCATTTTCGCCCGTAAGTGTTTCCGGCTCTTGGTCAGCGGTATTTTGGACAGCTTCTTGGTCGGTCGTATCCACAGGAACGCGGATACGCTGCTTTATAACGCGGGGGTTTTGCCCTGCCATGTGTTTGACTTCGAACAAGTGACCTGCGGTGACGATGCTGTCATACATCGCCTCGGCCTTCATGCGACGGATTTTTGTTACTAGAAAAGCTTGCTCCAGAGTCTCCCGCGCGGCAGTATCCTCGTCACGAGGCGCGTGGTCACGTTGGTAAGCAGGACTGCTCACAATTTCCTTGACCAACCAGCGAATGCTGAATCCGTTGGCGACGAATTCTTCTGCCAAATAGTCCATCGTTTTGGGATGGCTTGCCGGGTTATTGTCGCGGAAGTCGTCTACAGGTTCTACAAATCCCGCGCCTAGTAAATCCTTCCACAAGCGATTAACAATCAGCCGGGAAAAATAACGGTTCCGGGGGCTGGTGATTTTATCGGCAAGTTCACGGCGGAGTTGGCTTCGTCTGTAAAGCTCGGCATTGATGTCAATTCCGCGAATATCACTTTTTGCTTCGGTTGAGACTTTCAACAAGTCGCGAGCACCGCCCTTGAGTCGGCTCTTGGTTTTAGCGCCAGCGGAGGCAAGCAGGTCATCGACTGAGGGCCCTGTGGTTTGCTGGGCTTTGGCCGTTCTCTTTGCGCGGAGTGCCTCAAAGCGTTGAATGAAAGCCAGTTCCTCGGTTTCGTCCAAATAGGGGAACGGGAAACTGGCTTTCATTGGTTTGCGGTCAGCTGGGTCGGATTCATCCTCGGGAGGCCACATGACCGACGACATCTTGTCTTCGGTAGTGTAAACCGTGCGCGTTAAATTGTTTTCGCGGCGACGTGTCTTTCCAAAAAAGGCTGCCACGCTGTAGAAGTCTTCTCGTGTCCATTTGTCAAACGGGTGGTCGTGGCATTGGGCGCAACTGATTCGGATGCCCATGAACACTTGAGCGGTGGCGCTGGCGAGAGCCATCGGGTCAGCGTCGTCACCTAGAACAAAACCAACTTCCGGAGTACGCCCCGCCTTTCCGTTGGTGGCGATCAACCGGCGACACATTTCGTCGTAAGGCATGTCCGTCGATATCGCTTTGTGGACATAGGCCAGAAGAGCGTTGCCACCTTCCTGAGTGCTGCGGATCCGCAACATGTCAGCAAAAAAGGCACTGAAGCGATCTGCAAAACCTTTGTCTGCCATGTACTGATCGATCAGCCGCTGGCGACGCTCTAAATGCGGCCAAGCCATGAATGTTTTGATTTCTTTGCCGGTCGGAATCCTGCCTACCAGATCAAGGCAAACGCGGCGGGCGAAACCAAGATCGTCCACCGGAGCAACAGGTGCTGTACGGATCCCCTTGGTGTGATTCTCCGCGAGCAATTTGTCTTCAACAGTCCCGGGGTCTGCATGAGCTGTCGTCAGACTGACGATACATAGCATTGCCGCCACAGATACTGCTCGAATCACTGAAGTCTCCAAAGTTTTGTTGGCATCGTTCGTGGCGATGGCATTTCTGCCGACCATCAATCTGTCTCTTATACACATCTGACGCTGCCGACGACTCCTTACGTGTA
>CAJXTM010000671.1 GCA_913061385.1 uncultured Rhodopirellula sp.
GAGATCAGCCTCGGTCTCGTGGGCTCGGAGATGTGTATAAGAGACAGCATTGGAATCAATGACAGTCGTAACGGAATCGCTTTGGCCCATGTCAGGGGATGGCTTGACCTCTGCCAACAGTACCTGCCATCAGCGGCATCGCATCTGCAACAAATGAACAGTAA
Source organism: uncultured Rhodopirellula sp. (assembly GCA_913061385.1). Taxonomy (GTDB): domain Bacteria; phylum Planctomycetota; class Planctomycetia; order Pirellulales; family Pirellulaceae; genus Rubripirellula. The sequence continues at coordinate 165 of CAJXTM010000671.1, forward strand.
GGTCAAGTCATGAAATATGTAGCATCCTCCCCACTTCCGGTCTCGGTGGAAGATGCCTTTGCCTACCATGAACGCCCTGGCGCCTTGCAAAGGCTGGTGCCGCCTTGGGAGTCTGTCGTCGTTGAAAGTACTGCCAACAGCCTTGTTGTCGGCAGTGAGGTGGTTCTGAAAACGTCGCTGTTTGGTGTGCCAATCCGATGGGTGGCACAGCACACCGAGTACAAGCCTCCGTATCTATTTGCTGACACACAGCTATCGGGGCCGTTTGCCGCGTGGAAGCATCGTCATCATTTTAAAGCGATTGGTGAGCATTCGTCGTTGACTGACGAGATTGAATTCAAGGTGCCGCTCGGTGCGTTGGGTAGCTTTTTTGGAAGTGGAACTGCTCTCGGGAAAATTGAATCGATGTTCGCTTATCGGCATCGTGTCACTCGTGATGATTTGACGTTGCAGGCTGACTACCCAATGGCGATGAAACGCGTTGCCATCTCTGGTAGTACCGGTCTGGTGGGACGCCAACTCAGTTCAATGCTGACTTTGCTAGGCCACCAGGTCGTCCCCATTGTTCGCAAGGCGAACAGTGGGACTGATACTGAGTCGAACTCCATTGCGGCCTGGTCAGGCGAGGCAGGGAAATTGTCTGATGTCGATGTGGTTGTTCATCTGGCAGGCAAGCCAATCGCATCTGGGCGATGGAGTGCTGAGACCAAACGGCAAATTCGAGATAGTCGTGTTGAAAAGACTCGCTCGCTCTGTGAATCATTAGCCAAACTGGATCGAAAGCCGGAGGTGCTGATCTGTGCATCGGCAACGGGTATTTACGGTAGTCGAGGTGATGAGGTGCTCGATGAGTCCTCTGAATCGGGGGATGATTTTCTCGCCGAGGTCGCTCACGAGTGGGAAACTGCTTGCCAGCCCGCGGTCGACGCCGGAATTCGTGTGGTCAATGCACGATTCGGTTTGGTGCTGTCTCCGAAGGGAGGTGCGTTGCAGAAAATGTTGCTGCCGGCCAAGTTCGCTGGTGGCTCACTCGGGAATGGAAAGCAGTGGTGGAGTTGGATTGCGTTGGACGATGTTCTGGGAGCGATCTATCATGCTATCGCTGAACCCTCGTTAACTGGTCCGGTGAACTTTGTCTCGAATGATCCAGTCACCAATGCTGACTTCGCGAAAACATTGGGTCGTGTGATTGGGCGACCGGCGATATTCCCCGCGTTTGCATTTATGTTGCGGGCCGCGATGGGGGAGATGGCAGATGCCTTGTTGCTTTCCAGCGCACGTGTGAAGCCAGGCAAACTGACAGAGTCTGGCTACAGATTCCGTTTCAATGACCTGACTCAGTTTCTGAAGTACAGTCTTGGTAGTGAACGACTTGAGTCGATGGAATGAATGGATCAACCCTGTTTGTCGTTAACCTGATCGCGACTTGGTATATGGTCGGTCTGATCTGGATGGTGCAGATCGTGCATTACAACATGTTCGATCGTGTGGGTGCTGAACAGTTTCAGCAGTATGAGGCTGACCATAATCGGCTAATCACTCCCATCGTTGGGGTGCCGATGTTATTTGAGTTGGCGACCGCGATCTTGTTGATTGTCACGGCCCCTGATAGTTTTCCACGCTGGGCTGCAGTTCTCGGGGTTGTCTTGATTGCCCTGATCTGGCTCTCCACGGTGCTGCTGCAGATTCCTTATCATTCGCGATTGCTTAACGGCTTCGACGAGGCTACCTATCGTCAGCTAGTTTCCAGCAATTGGATCCGGACAATTTTGTGGACTGCCCGGGGTGGTCTGATGGCGTACTACGCGGCCATCGCGATGAAATGATGCAGTGCATGGGGAAAGCAGAAGAGTGGCGACGTGTTTCAATCGCGGCCACACATGAGTGCGCAGTGATGCGGAATTTCCTGTCGAGAACGTATTGTCGGCGTTTTTTACTTTTTCGCGATGGCTTTAACCACGGCATCGCCCATATCAGCAGGCGTTGGAGCAACGACAATACCAGCGTCTTCCAAAGCGGCCACTTTTTCTTCTGCCGTGCCTTTTCCACCACTAATGATCGCACCGGCGTGCCCCATGCGTTTGCCTGGAGGAGCGGTGCGACCTGCGATAAACGCAGCGACCGGCTTGGTAACATTTGCTTTCGCAAAGGCTGCTGCTTCTTCCTCGGCTGATCCACCAATCTCACCGATCATCAAGATCGCTTCTGTCTGGGGGTCTTCCTGATAGCGAGCAAGCAGGTCGATAAAGCTTGTGCCGACGATCGGATCGCCGCCGAGTCCAACGCAAGTGCTTTGGCCAAGTCCAAGATTGCTCGTTTGCCAAACTGCTTCGTAAGTCAATGTACCGCTGCGGCTCATCACTCCCACTTTGCCTGGGTTGTGGATATATCCAGGCATGATTCCTATTTTGCACGCGCCTGGCGTAATCAAGCCGGGGCAGTTTGGTCCGATCAGGACGGAGCCGCTGGCCCTTACCTCCTCGTAAACCCGCACCATGTCGAGGACAGGAACTCCCTCGGTGATCGCAGCAATGACTTTGATCCCTGCATCGACTGCTTCAAGTATGGCATCTGCAGTGAATGGGGGAGGAACAAAGATCATGGTGGCGTCAGCGCCAGTCTGGTCCACCGCTTCTTCCACGGTATCAAAAACCGGAATGCCTTCGACATTTTGACCACCTTTGCCAGGTGTCACACCACCGACCATCTGGGTTCCGTACTCTCGGCATCCGAGCGAATGGAAGGTACCCGCGTTGCCTGTAATGCCCTGACAAATGACTTTCGTGTTGCCGTCAATCAGAATGCTCATGTTCGAATCGTATTGTAAAAAATGGGAGTTGATTCGGAGTGTCTTGTTAATGCTCGTAATCACAACGATTTGTTGTGATTACTCAGCCAACCGCTGCGACGATCTTCTTCGCTGCGTCCGTGATGTCTGTGGCGCTAATGATGTCGACATCACTGTCAGCAAGCATTTTTCGGCCTTCTTCGACTTCGGTGCCTTCGAGTCGTACAACCAGTGGGACGGTGAATCCAACGGTTTGGCTAGCCTCGATCAATGCGGCTGCGATGGTCGTGCACCGAGCGATACCACCAAAGATGTTGACCAGAACACCCTTGCAGTTTGGATCGGACAACAGGATTCGAAATGCTTCTGTGACCTGAGCGGCGTTTGCTCCGCCCCCCACATCAAGGAAGTTGGCAGGTTGTCCACCGTGGTACTTGATGATGTCCATGGTCGACATCGCAAGGCCAGCGCCATTGACTAGGCAACCGATGTTACCTTCCAGTTTGACGTAACTGAGTCCAGATTCACTGGCTCTCACCTCGCTTGGCTCTTCTTCGGACAGGTCCCGTAGTTCCAACAATTTCTTGTGGCGGAATAGCGCATTGCCGTCGAAGGTGATTTTCGCATCCAGTGCAATCATCTGATCCTGTCTCTTATACACATCTGACGCTGCCGACGACTCCTTACGTGTA
>CAJXTM010000672.1 GCA_913061385.1 uncultured Rhodopirellula sp.
CGAGATCAGCCTCGGTCTCGTGGGCTCGGAGATGTGTATAAGAGACAGCAATGCATCACGCCGTGTCGATGAGACAATCGGCTTCAATCCGATGCATCTCTTTCTGGTGCTGTCCGGATCAGCCTTCTTTGCCATCGCTGCTGGAGCGCAGTTCATGATCATTCTGCACGCATTTAAAAAGTCCTTGCAGCAAGGTCTTATTTGCCTGCTTGTCCCCGTATTCGGAACGGCGTATTACGCCATTACCAATTGGAGCGAGGTCTGGCGATTCTTCATCACCAGTCTTGTTTTGCTTGCCATTAGTATCGGCCTGTTTGTCGGTGCGGTGGCCCAACTCAATTGACTTCGCAGCTCAATTGTCTACGCCGCTCAATTGACTACGCAGCTCAATTGATTTCGCAGTCGTGTACCAGAGTACAGAATCCTCATGGCACGCCGTCTTGAGACGGGCGTGCTGGCAATCCAAATTCGCGTTGTTGTGCAACAATTAGCGTTGTTGCGTCGGAGTTTGGGCGCTGACAGGCATCACGTTGGCGCGGGAAGGCCTGCGGAGCATGTCGATTGACAGTGAAGGGGTTTGCCCTCCAGTTGCGATCTGGGTGTCAGACTGCTGGAACTCGGGAATTCTGATCGCAGGTTGGCCGGGTTGGAGTTGTGTCCCACGTGAATTGACGCGTCGCCGAATCGTGGTAGTGGTCAGACCTGTTTTTCGTGTTCCGCCACTGTCTGCAGCCTGAACATAACGCTGATACTGCGGCGACATCCGAGCGATCTCTTCCGCTTCTGTTTCTTCCGGCGCGGTCCCAGGCAGCATCATCGTTGCAGGGATACCCTGAATTGATTTTCCTGATGTTGATCTGAAGGACGTTACCAGCGAAATTCGCTTTTGCTCTCCACCGATCGCGTCCCATGGAATCCAGATGCTATAAGAAGCCCCTAGATCACCTTGGCTGAAATGTCTCGTGAATTGCTCAGGGGTGAACGCGAACTTCTTTGCGCCAGACTGATCATCGACGAGCGCGTCATCAAAGCCATGCACGATCAGGGTACCTTCCACGGGAACGGACTTGGACTTTTCATCGTAGAAGAATACGCGACCTCCGAAGCCCCGAGTGGGTGTTCGGCCGGTCTGGATGATGGTGTCCGGTGTCCACGTGACTGCCAATTTTACCGGGTTCGGGTAGGGCTCGGGAATCTTATCTTTGTTGCCCATGAACGGGATGTGATCCAAAAATGAACTTTCTTTCGTCGTTGGCTTTTTCGACAACAGATTATTACTTGGGCCTGATATACAGCCCACGCCTGCAGAAACAATGACTGAGGCAGTAACGGCAGTGAAAAAGCGTCGGCTAACTCGCATTTCTTGATCCATCCAAACGAGGACTAAGCTGGAAGGTGATTTTGGAGGTCGCATGCTTTGGTTAACGATGGCATGCGATGGTGTTTGCAATCCGTAGTCGAACGTGACTTGGCTCAAGTGAACCGAAGTCAAATAATTTGGCAGCCGAAAGGTTGGTTACTAACGCCCCAGGCGAGTTGGCTGCACCCGTGGCTTGGTCGCAGCAGGTGTGAAGCCTGTTTGTGCGGCAGATGGTCCGCCAGTTGCTTGGTCCACCCATGTTGCTTGAGAAGCAGGTGGGATCGCGAAACCAGCTTGTGGAGCGTTCGCGTTAGCTGCACTGGGCGAGCTTGCTTGCGGAACAGTGCCTCTTACTTGCTCGGCCTGTGTTTGCCGAATCGTTGCCTGCTGAGCCGACGACGAGTCGTTGGGCTGATTGGTCCAAATTTGCGGTGCCATCGACTGGGGAATAGCCGGTGCGTTTTCCGTGTAGGGGTGCTGTACTCGGCTGGATCTCGGTGTCAGTGCTGGTCTGCTGTATTGCTGACTGGCATTCCCGACGTTTGAGTAGTTTGGAACAAGAGCCCCGGGCGGGTAACTGCCTTGCCGCAAGCGGGCTGCAGCAGGTTGTACCGATGCTCCTGGCAGGAAGCCACCACGCTGGCTCAGATTAATCTGAGCCGTAGGGGCCTGAATGACCGGACCGTTTCCATTGGCACGTGCTCCCGGAGGAAGTGTGCGGTTGGGTGGCGTCGCGACAGAAGGAGCGAAGTAAGATCCGTCGATCATTCCTGGGTTGGATGCCTGTGGGCCCTGAGCAGGTAATTCTTCTGTGGCGCTGCTACGCTCAAGAATAGGAGCGATCGGCATCGGGCCTTCGACGGTGGGTTGAAGATCAGGGTAGATCGTCTGCCCAACAGCAGGTCCCCACAGACCATAACCACCGTTGAGGCCCACATCGCCGTGAGCCTCCACCACATCTGCCAGGCACCAACTCATGCGACTCGACTCAGTCGCTTTGACGTAGTCGAGGTCCTCTTCACCCGTAATCAGCATGGGAGTCATGATCACGAGCAATTCGCTTCGTTCCTCAAATTCCGAATCGTACTTGAAGAAGTGGCCGATGAGCGGAATGTCAGCAATGAACGGCACTCGTTGTGATCGATGCTGTTTGATCTTCTGAATCAAACCACCAAAGATCACGGTTTGCCCACTGTAGGCCGCAACCGTCGATTGAGCTGTCGTTGTGAGGATGTTCTGAACCGAGATGACATTGTCATTGTCATCCGTTCCAATCGGTGTTCCCGGACTGTTGTCATCAACTTTCGAACGTGTCGCATCAATGTCCATAACGATCAATCCATCAGATCCGACCCGCGGGCGAACTTGCATGATCAATCCAACATTAATGTCTTCAGTTTCGGTCTGGGATGTATTGTTGTTGAATGCCAGCCCAGTCACACGTGCAACAATTTCACCAACTTCGACTCTGCCCTCGGTGTTGTCCATGGTCATGATCTGTGGACGACTGAGAATCTGAAGCCGTTCGGCGTCCTGTAGTGTTCGAAGCAGAAGATTGATCGAATCGCTTGCCGCACTGAGTACAAAACCGCCATAGCCGAGAGTGCTGCTACTACTGCCAACTCCAAAACTGGTGATGCCTTGGGCTGCGAGTGTGCCGGCGTTGTCTAAATTGTTGTTCGGCAAGCCAGTGTTATTGAAATCGAAGCCAGGGACTGAATTGTTGAGGGGATCTGCAGCTACGCCCCGATCGAACAACAGTGAATCCTGCAGGCCAACTTCGCCACCGATCTCAAACGCGTCTCCAAGTCTTACCTCGGCCAACATGACCTTGATCAAAACCATTGGGGGACGGTGGTCGAGTTTGTCGATCATGCGACGAACATCAGGGTAGAGTCTTGGTGAAACGCTGAGCAGCACGCTGTTGCTGACAGGTTCGGCAACCACAATCAAGTCGCGATCTGGCAGGTCAAAGGGCCCCAAGCCCTGTTGGAACTGCTGAATGGAATTGACTCCCTGAGTTCGCTGCTGCACGTAAGTCTGGATCGCCGTTGCAACATCGACCGCAGCCTGGTGCCGAAGCCAAATGACCTCGGTTATACGCTCTGCGAAGCCTTCGCTGTCGAGTCGCAGTAAAATGCTCTCAACCACATCAAGGTCCTCTGCGCCACCGCTGGCAATGATGCTGTTGGTTCGCAGGTCTGCACTGAAACGAAGAGGAACAAGTGAGCTTTCGCCGGCAGTCGAGGCTGGCAGATTGCTGTCTCTTATACACAT
>CAJXTM010000673.1 GCA_913061385.1 uncultured Rhodopirellula sp.
GGCTCGGAGATGTGTATAAGAGACAGATTGCCTGGTGGTTGCGACATGGCCGCACAGGTCATGAGGGCCGCAATGCAAACTGCGATCAATCGACGCGGGAGTAACGACATAGGAATTTCGTGAACGAGGACAATTGGCGAGGTTTTCCGCTTCAGTTTAATCAGATTTATCATCAATTGCCTGCCCTCCCGTACCATCCCCGCCAATCAAAGGTGAAATGCCGCTTATAATCCAACCAGCTGATCCACCCCCTACATGAACAACAAATGATCAAAATCCACCTCCTCAAAACGCTAACGCTCCCTTTTGAGTTACTCATTCCCGTGCTGTTGGCCCTTGGACTGTGTTTAGCCCATTGCCAACCTGCAGACGCGCAGGGCCAGCAGATGGAAAAGGCGTTGATGGCTGAACCACTCGCGGGCATTGCAGCAGACGCAAGGGAAAAAGGAGATCCCTCGCGAGGTGCAATCGTTTTTCATTCTCCACGAACCGGTTGTGCCAAGTGCCACTCGACAACAGATACGACGGGATTTGGCCCCAACCTCAGCGTTTGGCAACGAAAGGTAGACGATCAGCACTTGGTTCGGTCGGTGCTCAACCCGTCTGCTCACATCGAACCGAAATATCAAAACATCCGTGTACTCACAGCAGATGGACATACGTTGGTCGGACTTGAACTGGAACGGACGAACGACAAACTGACGCTTCAAACGGGTCCGGGCAGCGCGGCAACAGTCACCATTGCCACAGCGGATATCGAGGCTGAAAAGAAGGGCGAGGTATCGGTCATGCCCGCGGGGCAAGTCAACGCCCTTCGTCAACGACAGGACTTTCTCGACTTGGTTTCCTACTTGATAGCTATCCGTGATGGTGGCCAAGAACTCGCTGCGGAGCTGCAACCATCCGAGGATGATCTGAAACTCAAAATCCCTGAGTACGAAGCTGAAATAGATCACAAGGGAATGATTGCAGACTGGAATAGTGAATCCTTAAAACGTGGCCGCACAATTTACCAAGGACTCTGCGTCAATTGCCATGGAACGATTGAGAAAGCTGGCTCACTGCCCACCTCCTTACGATTTGCGAGCGGTCAATTCAAGTTCGGCAATGACCCCTATTCGATGTACCAAACATTGACTCACGGTGGTGGTTTAATGGTGCCACAAACATGGATGGTTCCACAGCAGAAATATGATGTAATTCATTACATTCGGGAACATTTCCTGCGGGAGAAAAACCCAGCGCAATATGCCGAGATGACGGACAAATACTTGGCGAGTCTGCCCAGCGGTGACTCACGGGGGCCTGAGCCAATGGAGATCAAACCGTGGATCACCATGGACTATGGTCCGATGTTGACGACGACCATTGAGTTTGGAAAAGGTGGAAACAACATAGCTCAAAAAGCAATTGCAATCCGACTCGATGAGGGCCCCGGTGGAATCGCCCGTGGTTCCAAATGGATGGTCTTCGAACATGACACACTGCGGATGGCAGCGGCATGGAGCGGCGAATTCCTCGACTGGAACGGTATCCAATTCAATGGACGACACGGGGTTCACCTGCGAGCCAACGGCGATCTACATGCGACCAACTCCACAGGACCTGGGTGGGCCAACCCAGCCACACAATCGTTTGAAGACGATCAAAGAGTGCAGGGACGAGACAATCGAAGGTATGGACCTCTGCCCGAAGAATGGGGGAAATTTCGCGGACTCCACCGCTATCAGGACAAGGTGATTTTGAGCTACACCGTGGGAGACACCGCGATCCTCGAGTACCCAAATTCACTGGAGACACCTGGTGTAACGACGTTCGTGCGAACACTCAACATTGGCCCGCGTGCCACCAATCTCGACATGTCAGTGATGGAACTGCCAAACGACGCCACACTTGAAGTTGAGGCAGGAATAGCAACCATTAAGCACAACGAGAACATGCTGCTGGTTGCCGCCCCTGGTTTTCAGCAAGCTTCACAGTTCCGTTTGCAAGGCAATCGACTGGTTCTAACATTCAACAAGGGCGAGCAAACGTTGGAGGGCTCAATCTGGTTCACTGATTCGTCAGTTGATCAGGACGCAATGGCAGACATCAATACACAACTGGCTGAGTTGGAAACTAACCTTGATTTTTACACTCATGGTGGACCAGCCCAATACACAACGGCTATCGATGTGCCCGCCAAAAAATGGTTTGAGTCCGAGGCTTGGCTGGTCGACGAACTGGTTCGCCCCGAAGGAAATCCGTGGGGAGCAAGAACAAGAATCACCGGAATGGACTTCTATCCTGATGGTAAATCTCTTGCTGCATGCACGTGGGACGGTGATGTCTGGAAAGTGAATGGAATCAACACTCTTGGCCAGCCCGATGGATCGCTTCGTTGGCATCGCATCGCAACAGGGCTCTTCCAACCGCTCGGTATTCTTGTCGATGGTGATCGACTACTGGTTACTTGTCGTGACCAGATCGTGTCACTGGGCGATAACAACGGTGACGGCGAGATGGATGACTACCATTGCCTCAATAGCGATCATCAAGTGACCGAGCACTTCCATGAGTTTGCAATGGGCTTGCAACGTGATGATGCCGGAAACCTGTACTACGCTAAATCTGCCAGACACGCACTGACGGCAGTGGTCCCACACCACGGCACACTACTGCGAGTCACTCCTGATGGGAGCCAAACAGAGATCATTGCAACCGGATTCCGAGCAGCCAATGGCGTTTGTCTGAATGATGATGGGAGCTTCATCGTCACAGACCAGGAAGGTCACTGGAATCCCAAGAACCGCATCAATTGGGTACGTCCGGGCGGCTTCTATGGCAACATGTACGGCTATCACGACGTGACTGACTCCTCTGACGAAGCGATGCAAAAACCGCTGTGCTGGATCACCAATTCGTTTGATCGCTCACCAGCCGAACTGCTGTGGGCCGACACAGAACGTTGGGGTCCCTTGAATGGGCAACTACTGAATCTGTCCTATGGTTACGGACGAATCTACGTGGTGCCCCACGAACATCTGTCAACGCCAACAGGTGAGCGACAACCACAAGGCGGAATGTGCCAATTGCCCATTCCTGATCTGCCGACTGGAATGATTCGCGGACGATTTTCACCAGCGGACGGTCAGTTATATCTCGGCGGAATGTTCTCTTGGGCCGGTAGCCGACAGGAGCAAGAAGGAGGACTCTTCCGGGTCAGCTACAAAGGTAATGCGGTCAGCATGCCGACCCAACTAAAAGCAGCCCAAGAAACGATTGACATCACCTTCAGCGAGAAAATCAATCCTGAATTGGTGAGTGACACGGACCGCTATAACATCAAAACATGGGATTTGAAGAGAACTAAAAACTATGGTTCGAAACATTACAACGAGCAACCGCTTGAAGTGGCCTCCGCAAAACTGCTTCCTGACATGAAGACTGTTCGCCTCACGATACCCAACTTGGCTCCAACGTGGGGCATGGAAATCACTTGCCGACTGCAGGATCAAAACGGAAATGAATTCCGGCGCGTGATCCATAACACCATTCACCAACTTGGTGAGAATTAGCAGCATCTCAAGCAGTTCACGCTCTGTCTCTTATACACATCTCCGAGCCCACGAGACCGAGGCTGATCTCGT
>CAJXTM010000674.1 GCA_913061385.1 uncultured Rhodopirellula sp.
CTACACGTAAGGAGTCGTCGGCAGCGTCAGATGTGTATAAGAGACAGGTGATGTATTTCCACTGGTGAGGATAGGTTGCAAAGAGGGTTGCGTCCGTTGGAACGCTCTCTAGTTGCTCGAGTTGAAAGCGGTAGTCCGTGATTAGGTTTCCGTTCTCAACCCTATACTCAGCCTTAGAGCCAACAACATGGTTGTGTGCACAGTTCGCAAATCTTCTCAATGTCTGCTCGTTATTATCCGGCAGTAAGGCAATGCTGAAATAACCTCGATTCCCCCGATTGATCAGGCTGGTTGTGCCAACACCACTCCATCTTGACCCCTGCCCACCAAAAACACCGTAGTGATTTCCTCTAACTGTGATCCCTACGGCAGATTCACTTAATTTCAGGAAAACATCGGGTACATGGGGAAACTTCAATTCCGGATTACCACCCGTGATCCGGCAAAACACAAATGGACAACCGTGCCCCAGCGTCATCCGAAGTGACGAATCGCCCGCACGCTGCAGAGCAGTAATGAACCACTGTGAATGTGTGTCTAATCTTGTTGACTCAAATTTGTCGATTGTGCTGTGCCCAATCACGATGTCGCCATTACTGGATACTCCACCGCCCATGATGCTATTAGCATTGCTTACCATCGCCGCCCCGGGATAGGCAACCGATAGTCCCGCCTCACAAAAGACAACTCCCATCGGATGTGGAAACATGTTCTGCGAATGCTTCTCCCAAACCAATGAACTCCACCACTGATTCGTGGGTATCGGACCATTAAAATCCGTGGATGTATAAATAACATCGGGAAGTGGTTTGCAGGCCGGTGGACGCACTGCCGAATAGTTTCCACTCGATTGCGCCTGCACAAGCAGTCCTGAACCGTAATGAACAAGACAGATCATCACTGCACAACGAATGTGTTGCATTGGGAGACACCTTTCAAAAAAAATAGTCGTAAATGCAGTTTTCAGTGCGTGTGGCACCTGCGGTTGCCAAAACCCCCTAGCCACTGCGATCCGGCTTGATGGACAGAGCACCGCATTCAATAAACACGCACCGTCCTGAGCACAACTTTCGCGACAGATCAATCAAACTTGATTCTATCCGCCAAGCCAGCTCGGCAGTCACCCACATGGTGCGGTGTCCCGCAAAGAACCAAAAAGGCAATCATTACAAGTCCGTCAGTATATCGCCAGCATTTCCGATTTTAACACGCAAGGTCTGAATCAAAGGCAACGTGAAGAGTTCAGGGCGTAGTACACAGTAAACGCCCGTTTTCCCAAAAGACGCAGCAGCAAGACAGATCGCCACGCGGCATCGACTTTCCCTCACCACTGATTGAAAGAATGTCCTTTCGTTTGTGCGAGCATCCATCGTCAGTCTCACAAATCGTGATCGCGCCTATTGGCGGCTGCGCAAGCAGCTGCATCCCACGCCGTGTTCCAACACATTACTTCTGAGCGAGATCCCAGCCCCGTCGTTTTGCCAATAGAAGGGACGCCTCGGCTCACGGCTACCGAAACGATTCATCCGATCTGCTTCGTAGATTTCGCCATTGGCCACCACATACTGCACACGTTCTGAATCACGAATATTAGCTGTTGGATCGGCCCCTTTCTGAAAGATCACGAGATCGGCTAGCTTGCCCGTCTCGACTGAACCAAGGTCCCCATCCAGACCTAAGTACTTTGCCCCATTGATTGTCCCGCACATGAGAGCCTGCATCGGTGTCATTCCTCCTTGGACAAAGCTCCACATTTCCCAATGCGTGCAGATACCATTCAATTGTCCGTGGCCCCCAGCCTGCACCAAGCCACCCTGTTCGACCACCTGACGAGCAATTTCAGCCACCTTCATGTGGTTGTAGTCTTCATCAGGCGACTTCTGTCGTCTCCGTGCCCGAGGGTTTAGCACATGCGGTGGTATAAACGTCTGAAGCCTAGGGTGCAGCCAAAGATCTTCGATTTGGTACCAGTACTGCTCTCCTGAAATTCCTCCATAGGCAACATTGAGTGTTGGGGTGTACCCAACGCCGGTTCCCCGCCACAGGTCCATCACATCGTCATACGCGGTTTGCACGGGCAGGGTGTGCTCAATTCCGGTGTGTCCGTCAACAATCATCGTCATGTTGTGCATGAAGGTTGAACCGCCCTCTGGCACAACCATCATCTCCAGTTCTCGAGCTGCTTGCAAAACCTGTTGTCGCTGATCACGCCGCGGCTGGTTGTAACTTTTCACGGTAAAAGCCCCGACGGCTTTCATCCTGCGAAGATGAAACCTTGCGTCCTCGATACTCTCGATCTCAGCTTTACTTGCGCCGGTCGCGCCATACAAAATGGTGCCGGTCGAGAAAGTACGCGGTGCAGCGATCACACCGGCCTTCGCCATCTCACTGGCAGCAAAGATACTGTGGGTTTGATTACTCGGATCGTGAATCGTCGTCACCCCAAATGCCAACCTCGCGTAATCAACCCAATTCTGCTGTGGCGTGATCCCGTTAGCAGCCTGCGAACCGTGGGCGTGTGTATCGATAAACCCTGGCGCAACCACCTGTCCCTTTGCATCAATTCGATATGCGTTCTCGGGAACCTTTACATCTTTCGCATTGCCAACTTCAACAATACGATTGCCCTCAATCAAAACGGTACCCGACTCAATCACCCCCGCTGATGCCATGGTGACAATACGTGCATTCACAATCGCAACGGATCCGCCTGGCTTGGCGTGTTTTGCCTTGAACCCGATCTCCACTTGAACCGGATCTTCCTCTGGTCCACTGATATCGCTGGTAAAAAGGTCGGCCCCTAGACTCCAATGCACCTTTCCTGAGTCTCCTGAAAAGTGGATAAAATCTCCAGCCTCGGAACTTACACGCCGGGTGGGCAAACCCTTAGCATTTGGTCCCACTTTGATTGTTCTTCCCGATTCCACAAACGGCGACACGTAAACATGAAACCGCTCGATAAACGCGATGCTGTTTGAATCAGGTGAAACGCGAAAGTCGGTGGCCCAAACGCTGCTGTAGTGAGTGCGTTCTTCATTGCCAGTCAGGTCAATGGAGCATAACTGCAAGTTATCGGCCTCTTTCTCAGAGTCACGCTTTAGAAAAAACACGCGATCTCCCTTCTCTCCAAATTGCGGTCGAACACCACTTTTCGATAGTCTCGTTCCTTCACCGTCGCGAGTTGGGATTGAATACAAGCCAGACTCACGCGACCACAACGGGCTTGTGATTCCACCACCACTTTGCTTCCTGTAGACGATCAACTGACCGTCAGGAGAGAACACCGGATCGGTATAGTGCCCGGGATCAGCTGTAACGATCCAATTTTCATTTTGATCAGGATCGACCGATGCGACGCGAACACTCCCTAGAGTCTGATCATTCCAGGTCGTGTACACCACGTACTTGCCATCACGTGAAAAGCTGGGGCAGAATTCAAAGTGGGTCTCCTGATTCGTAAGACGCTTTGGAATTCCTTCCGGCAGTTTTTTTATGTAAATGTGTCCCAGTGCTTGATAAACGACTCGGTCACCGGCAGGTGAAACCGTCACCCAACGCAACATTTTAACATCGAATTCGTCTAGTCCTGTCTCTTATACACATCTGACGCTGCCGACGACTCCTTACG
>CAJXTM010000675.1 GCA_913061385.1 uncultured Rhodopirellula sp.
GGTGGCACTGTTGTCTGCGGTGGCACTGTTGTCTGCGGTGGCACTGTTGTCTGCGGTGGCACTGTTGTCTGCGATGGCACCTAACTCTGCTAATTGACCACCCAACGCGATTGCAATCGTTCCGAAATTGTGCCGCATCATCCCGACATACGTGCCTTCTGAGGTTCCATCAGCACCCATGCTGTCGCTCAGCAGAGTCGAGTCGCTTGAAACATTCAGACCACGTTGTTGGGCACCTTCCACGATCGCTTTGACTTGTCGAGGTGAAACGCTTGACTCAAAAAAGACAGCAGGAACTTTACGCTCGACAATCAGGTCGACGAGCCGATTAACATCACTGATTGCTGCATCGCTGATGGTTGATACACCTTGCACTCCATAAACTTCAACACCATATCGCTTGCCAAAATATTGAAAAGCGTCATGGGCTGTGACCAGCACACGCTGCGATTCTGGAATGGATGCAATCGTTGCCTCACCCCACTGGTCAAGTTGATCCAGTTCCTGTTCCAGGTCTGCAGATCTTTCAAAGATTGATTCAGCATGCTCCGGCATTCGGTCTGCCAAGACGCTGGCAACGTTGACTGCCGCATCTTTCCACAACGCAACATTCATCCAGATGTGTGGATCGTGGAGACCCGCATCAGCATCAAGAAGCTCGCTTTCGTCCAACGTTTCTGCAACGGCGATCGTGGCGCCATTTGTTTCGGAACGTGCCTCCAACACCTCGCCTAAGCGACCCTCAAGATGGAGACCGTTGTAGATCACAATGTCTGCTTCTAGCAGCTTGATCGAGTCGCCCCGCGAGGGTTGATAGAGATGCGGGTCAACGCCTGGACCCATGATTGCTGTCACCTCTGCATCGGGACCCACCAGTCTTTGGACCATGTCACGCACCATGCCAGTGGTCGTGACGATTTGCGGCTTCGTGCTGCCCTCGGACAGCGAGTCATTCTGGCCGTCAGAGGAACGGTTACAGCCTGAGGTGACTGCCAGCCAAAGCAGAAGAATAGTTGGGGTAACGACTGCCATCAGTTGAAAACCAGGCTTGATGCGTTTGCGGGTTGATTTCAACGAAGGAATCCGTTTTGTGCAGTATTTTGCGTAGAAATTGAAAGTTTAAGGCGACTCAAATATAATTGTTTGGGTACCCAAAAACTAGCAAGTTTCCTGCTAATTGAAGTAATTAGGCCAAGTTTAGGCATCATTTTTCACCTGCAGATCCTGTTTCCTGTTCAGCTACAGCGGGACATGGGTCTGGGTGTGCAGTTTTTAGATGTGGCCAGATTGTGATTTTTTTGCGTTTTATGCGGCTTTTTACCTGATGTTTTGCCAACTCGGCCTCCCGATCCGGAAAATTCGACGGAGAAGGCAAGGGTAAGTAAATCGGGGACAATTCCAGTCGTGTGCTAAACTAGAGAAAGACAACAACTCGCTGGTGACTGGCATGGGACTGACTTATTTCAAACGCTTTCGAATGGAGTACGACCTGACACATGGCGTGCCAGATTCGGTTCCCGTTCCACCCGGGTACGATGTTGTGCCTTTTTCTGTTGATCTGATTCGTGATCATGCGACCGCAAAATTTCATAGTTTCCGTTGCGAATTAGACGCCAATGTCTTTCCATGTCTTGGTAGGCGGGATGGTTGTCTGAAGCTGATGCGGGAGATCACGTCACGAGCTGGTTTTGTCCCGCAAGCGACTTGGTTGTGCCGCTATCGTGATTCTGATTCGGGCACGATGCAGCCAATCGGTACGATTCAAGGGTTGCAATTTGAGGGTTGGGGTGCTGTTCAGAATTTGGGGATTGATCCGGGGCACCGAAGTCTTGGGTTGGGATCTGTTCTGTTGCGACGTGCCGCCAGTGGTTTTCGCGAGGCTGGACTGCAGCGTATGCATCTGGAGGTCACCACCGATAATACGGCGGCTATTCGTCTCTACGAGCGACTTGGTTTCAGGCGGGCCAAAGTGGTTTTCAAAGCGGCTGAGGTTGCAGGCGTTTAGGTTGCTGGCGTTGTAGCCGCTTGCAGAGGTATCACTAGGAGTTCATTCGGTGCAGGAAGGCTGATTTTCATGGATGAGAACAACCCGATGTCTGATCCCGATCAATGGGAAGCGGATCTTGAGCGACGTTATCCGCCAGCGATTCAGGACATGCAACCAGATTCGAAGTTCAGGAACTATCAAGCCGAGGTGCGGCCATCAGTCAGGGATTTTTATCGTCTGAACCACGAGTACCAGACGGTTGAGTTCGTGAAGCAGAAGCGGAAGCAGTTCCTGTCATTGCAACGTGAACGCATGGGTGTCTGGGAGGCGATGGAGTTTCTTAACACCCTCGTTGATGACAGTGATCCGGACACTGAATTGTCGCAGATTGAACACTTATTGCAGGCAGCAGAAGCGATTCGTACTGATGGGCATCCTCGCTGGTTCATTCTGGTCGGTCTCATTCACGATCTGGGCAAGATCCTGTGTTTATTTGGTGAGCCCCAGTGGGCGGTGGTCGGTGATACTTTTCCTGTGGGATGCGCCTATTCATCGAGCATCATTTTTCACGAGTTCTTTCGAATGAATCCTGACTGGGGGCATCCTGATTATTCCACGCAGTACGGTATCTATCAGCCGCACGTTGGGCTTGATCACGTCATGATGTCATGGGGGCATGACGAATATCTTTACCATGTCACCAAGGATCATTTACCGGTCGAGGCCCAGTACATGATTCGTTACCACTCGTTTTATCCTGGGCATCGAGAAGATGCTTATCAGCATCTCTTCAGCGAACGCGATCAGCAACTCTTTGACTGGGTTCGCAAGTTCAATCCTTACGATCTGTATTCTAAAAGTGATGCTCGGCCGGATGTTGAGAGTTTGAAACCATTTTATCTTGACCTGATCGCTGAGTTCTTTCCCTCAAAACTGGCATGGTGACTTAACACCAGGTCTGCTTCTCCTAGGCATTTATACTCAAGGTTATACCTGATTTACGGCTTCTTTTTGCGATATTCGCGCCGGTTGGTCGCGTAGGTTTCTGAGTCAGGAAGCAACTCGTGATCTGTATCCGGTTGCTCCATCAGGCGTTTCAGGAACGGTCTGCACCATCCGCAACCAGTGCCGGCGCCAAAGCATTCGGATAGTTGGCTCGGCACGCTTGGTTGATTGACTCGGATGAACTGCGTCACCTTGCGTTTGGTAACGTGAAAGCAGAGGCAGAGTTCATCATCATCCTTCATTGCCTGCACCCTCGGTGATCAGCCATGTTGCAATCTTGCAGGCGTCCAGATAATCAGCGATGACGAGTCGTTCATCAGCCGTGTGAATGTTCCTCTGCCCGCAACCCAGCGTGACGGCTTCGATTCCGAGTCTGAAAAGCCAGTTGGCATCCAGGCCACCATCTGAAATTTCAGAGAACGGTTCCCGTCCGATGATGCGAACAGCCTCACTTGCGGCTGCGATTGAGGGATGGTCCTCGGAAAGAGCGAACGATTCGTAATCGACATTGGATGTGAATTCGACCGATCCAGCAGCACCTTTGTGGTTGGTAACCTCGGCAGCAGCTCGTTCAAAGGCCTGACGAATTTCGCTGACAATGCGCGTCCGCATTTCAGCACTATGGCTTCGAG
>CAJXTM010000676.1 GCA_913061385.1 uncultured Rhodopirellula sp.
TACACGTAAGGAGTCGTCGGCAGCGTCAGATGTGTATAAGAGACAGCTCTTACACGGCATAACACTTCAGCCATCGCATCGATTGGTGCGAACATATCACTGATGGCATCGAGCAGTTCAGCGGTCGGCATTCGAGCTGCATCGGTCCCGATCACCTTGCGAACCTTTTCTGCAAATTCTTCACCACTCAATTGCCCGTGCTCAAATTGATCCTGAGCACCACTGCCATAAATCGCTTTCCATGCCTGATCATTCCCCACCCCAAATCTGGCAACAAGATTGTTGCATGCGACATTGGGATCAAAACTGACCAACACATTACCCAAATCAAAGTAAACGAATTCGATTGGATGGTTCATGGATTCTGCAGATTCAGGTCAGGCATTGACAGAGGTGATTCAGTGGAAGGGACCAAGGCCCCCAGAGTCGAGCCTGAAAGCAGCCAGACAGAAGCCAACAACTTACAATTGGCGAATGCGAATATTGCGGTACCAAGCCTCTGTGGGTTTACCACTATGAATTTGCAAGCCAATTTTTCCGTGCTGTGGGATAGCATCATCCATCTCGGTGTAATCAACGGTGCGTTCGCCGTTCACAAAGATTTGCACACGTGGACCTTTGCATATCACTCTCATGGCATTCCACTGATCTGGCTTGACCAATCTCTTGCCCAATTCTGCTCCTGGCTCCGCCAACATTTTGCCTCGTCTGGACTCGTCGTACAAAGCCCCCCAAACCGGTCGGTCCCAAGCGGTGCCAATATCGGCTTGGTATCCCGAGACTTCACTGTTCCCGGCAATACGTTCAGATCGGAATTGGACACCGGCATTTTGACCCTCACCGACCAATTTCGCCTCAAATCTCAATTCAAAGTCGGCATAATCACGGGTTGTACAGAGAAATTCATTGTGTGGAATTTTCTCACTCAATCGCCCAGCCACGATGGCCTTGTCCTCAACACGAAACCAATAACCATTTCCTTCCCATCCAATCAGGGATTTTCCATCAAAGAGCGGAAGCGAATACACCGGAAAATCGTCCTTGACATCCTGTGCGTGGGCGTTTGGCACCGCAAATTGCGTAACAAACACCAAACCGATAGCGGCAATTGATAAACGTTTCAAGTTCGATCTCCCTGTCAAAAGTCTAGTCCCTTTTTCATTTGTTTGCTGATGATCATAATCGTTAGCGTTCTGCCCGTTGCATCGAAGCCAAAAAAGAAGCCTCATGAACCAGCCACTCAATAAATACAGCAGCAAAATCACTCAACCCAAGAGCCAAGGAGCATCCCAAGCCATGCTGTATGCGACGGGCATGCAGCCAGCCGACATGGACAAAGCTCAAGTCGGGATTGCCAGCGTCTGGTACGAAGGCAACAGCTGCAACATGCACCTGCTCGACCTTTCTGCCGAAGTAAAAACGGGAGTTACCGCCGCAGGCCTGATCGGTATGCGTTTCAACACCATCGGTGTCAGCGACGGGATCTCAATGGGCACCGATGGAATGAGTTACAGCCTGCAAAGTCGTGATCTCATTGCTGATTCGATCGAAACGATCATGGGTGCCCAATGGTACGACGGCCTGATTGCATTACCGGGATGCGACAAAAACATGCCGGGCTGCCTGATGGCCATGGGTCGACTCAACCGTCCAGCCATCATGGTTTATGGAGGCACCATCAAACCGGGAAGCTTCAAGGACGAAAAGCTGGATATTGTGAGTGCGTTTCAGTGCTATGGTCAGTTCATCGCAGGCCAAATCAGCGAAGAAGAGCGATCAGAAATCGTCCGCCGCAGTTGTCCAGGTGCAGGGGCATGCGGAGGCATGTACACCGCCAATACCATGGCAACCGCCATTGAAGCCCTCGGTATGTCATTGCCTTACTCCGCCAGCATCCCTGCAGAAGATGCCGCCAAAAAAGAAGAGTGCCAACGCGCTGGAGACGCCATTCTGAAACTTCTTGAAGCGGACATCAAACCGCGTGACATCATGACCCGAACCGCTTTCGAAAACGCCATGGTCACCGTCATGGCTCTCGGAGGCAGCACGAATGCGGTTCTGCATCTGATCGCCATGGCTCGCAGTGTCGATGTCGATCTGACTATCGACGACTTCCAGGCAGTCAGTGACCGCATTCCTTACCTCGCTGATTTGAAACCCAGTGGCAAATTTGTACAGGAAGACCTGCATTCAATCGGTGGCACACCCGCTGTGATGAAGTACCTGCTCGAAAAAGGCCTGATGGATGGATCCTGCATGACTGTAACGGGAAAGACCCTCGCGGAAAACGTCAGGGATTTACCCGGACTGAAGGAGGGGCAGACAATCATCAGCCCAGTCGAAAAACCACTCAAAGAGTCGGGACATATTCGAATTTTACGTGGATCGCTCGCTCCCGAAGGTGCCGTTGCAAAAATCACAGGCAAAGAAGGGCTGACATTCACGGGACCAGCCCGTTGCTTTGACAGTGAAGAAGACATGCTTCATGCACTGGAACAAAGTCAGATCCAAAAAGGTGATGTGGTTGTGATTCGCTTCGAGGGCCCAAAAGGCGGTCCAGGGATGCCTGAAATGTTGACACCAACAAGCGCGATCATGGGAGCAGGCCTTGGGTCTGACGTTGCCATGCTGACAGATGGGCGTTTCAGTGGAGGAAGCCACGGGTTCATTGTTGGTCACATCACCCCGGAAGCACAACTCGGAGGTCCTTTGGCTGTTTTGAAAGATGGCGATATCGTCACTATCGATGCAGAAGCGAACCGACTCGATGTCGATGTCAGCGCGGAGCTGCTGGATGATCGCGCAAAAACGTGGACTGCCCCAGCCCTGAAAGCGACCCGAGGCACGCTGTACAAGTACATCAAGAATGTCAAGACAGCCAGTGAGGGTTGCGTCACCGACGAATGACCCTGATTCAATTCTCGGACGCGGGAAAAATTCCATGATGGATACAAATCGTAACCAAAAGCCGTTTTGCGTTGACTTTCAACCAATTCGGCCGCGATGGATGCTAGAAAGGGCCGATTGAAGAAGGGATTCTTTGCCACTATGCCCCAACTCGACAATCCAGCTCATTTGAGCCGACGCCCTAGCCAATTTATAGTGCTGTAGAGCGACTTCGTTTCCCCGCCAGTTGATTCCCGCCTCCACTTCATCCTCAGGTCCCCCCATGAGCGTGCGTCAAAGATGGACCAAACACCATGGGCGTGCTTCAGTATTTCTGCCGCTTATCCTATGCGCCATCGTGCTACTGTTCGTTGCCCTGAGTGGCAACAGAGCAGTCTGGCAAGATCAGTCAGAAAACACGCTCCTGCTGCATTCGGTTGAACGCAGCAACTTTGAAGCGTTTGTAACTGAACCGGGTGACATTACCAGCAGCAGTAATGTTGAGGTCAGGTGTGAAGTCAAGTCCAGAGGTTCTGCAGGTGTCACAATTGTGAGTCTTTGCGACGAGGGAACCGAGGTCAAAAAAGGTGACCTGCTACTGCAGTTTGATGACTCTGTTTTGCAAACGAGCTGATTGCCCAGAAAATTGTCGTCGCAAAAGACAAGTCGGCTCTCATCCAGTCAGAGAGCAATTCTGTCTCTTATACACATCTGACGCTGCCGACGAC
>CAJXTM010000677.1 GCA_913061385.1 uncultured Rhodopirellula sp.
AGCGTCAGATGTGTATAAGAGACAGTAATAGTCGAGATGGCTCAGGGGCCGATGCGAGTGATTTTTCGTTCGGTTTTATGCCACATTTTCGTGGTCAGCCTCAGCAGTGGTGCGGCGAGCGGTGCGTTAACTCCCGTTGGAAAGTCGTCAGGGGCCGCAAGCGATGAGACAGCGAGAGTTGACTCAACAACAGAACAGAGGCAGGGCGCAGTTAGTCTGGGGCCATCGTGTGTGACTGCGATGGCCTACAGTGCTGCAGATGATTTGATCTACGCTGTCGACGGCCGTAGTGATGAACTGATCATCATTGATGAGATGTTGCGTTTGCGGATCCATGTCGGACCGATCGGGTTTCCGGTTGTTAATGGACTCATCATTGACCGCACTGGTGAAATGTTCGCTGTCGATGGGCAAGGCGACCAACTGTTGCGAGTTGACAGGAAAACGGGGAAATCAAAATGCATTGGACCGCTGGGCTTTAGTAGTGTCCAGTCGCTGGCTTGCGATCGAAATAACAGAGTTTTTGGGGTCGATACAGAAACTGATCAACTGGTACTGGTTGACACTTGCACAGGCAAAGCGACTGCGATAGCGAGAATAGAAGCACCAAGCATTTTTAGCCTCGCTTTTCTCAATGGCAGTGTTTTGTATGGTGCGGATGTTGCTAGTGGCTTGCTCTATCGAATCGATGTGGAAACCGGAGCTTGTGCACCATTGAGTAAGATGCGGGAACGCTGCTGCGAGGTTCACGGAATGACTTCCTGCCGTGATGGCCGGTTATTGGCGTATGCAGTCAGGCAAGATGCCTTGTGTGAGTTGAACACAACCGAAGGAACCGTCGATCGGATGATTCAGATTCGGAGCCTATCGGTTTCCCGTTTTGTGACACAGTTTATTCCGGACGCGTTGCAAACGCGTATTCTGTTCGGTCTATCGCTGCTATCCATTTTGTTGGCTACGCTGATTCGGTGCACTAGCATGGCCGCGAATTATCTTGTCGAAGGCTGGCAGCAGCGCCAGCAGCTGGTGCGGCGTCAAGTGCTGGTGCGGCGTCAAGTGCGATGTGCTATCGCGGGCCAATGCGTCCCAAGTTGATCTTCACTCGCTGTAGAAGTGGTTGAGCAACTTTGTTGAGAACACCCCCGAAAAGCTAGAGCTGTTGTACAAGCGGTCGCAGCATGCTGGTCGCACGCTTCTGCATTCGCGTGACTGGCTTTGCTGATCTCGATCGCAGAGGCGACAGTGAGCTCGAATTGTTCTCGCCCCAAATGACGCGGGCAGGGAACCCACGCCACGTCGATTGCGGAGTGATTACTGAACTAGATGCCACCAATACCACGGATAAAATTAGGGTTAGGTAGGCCGCCTGCCTGACCCATACCCCTAATGGCTGGTGTACCCTCAGCCACTTAGCCGGAAGCATGACTTGAAATTGTAGAGAGTTGATGGCCTCGGGCGTCGTCTGCTCCCTTGCCTGGCTGGGGCTCACGTGACTCGTTTTGGCTGCAGGGGAGACCGAGGTGCCGGACGCTTGTCTGACGAGTTGGATTGATGGTGTCAAGTAAGTCCAAGCCCCGAACAGCATGGCTGCGCAAAGCCCAATGATCGACGAGGATAGTAAGGCCTGCGATGTGTAGGGACCCGGTTGCAGTTCACCGATCGTAACGGCGGGATCTGATCGCAATGCAAACAATTGCTCTTGCCGCTGCTGTTCTCCGAGTACTGCTCGTTCTGCCTGCCGCTGAAATTCGATCCAGTAGGCGTGCTGCTGCTTAAGTTGCGTTGTCTCTTGTGCGGCTGCGTCGCGTTTTTCTTCCTGTTCTGAGTAGTACGACACGGGAAGGATTCTTCTTCTGTGATCTTTCACACGTGGCTTTGTGCGGTCAGCATACAATCCGCCCAATTCGGCGTGCCATTTGCTGATCGCAAGCCGCGAGCTGGTTTTAGGCTTGGCCCAACGCTGTAGTTTTTCCTCAAGATTTGCTAGCTTAGGATCGTTGGCAGCGAGTTGGTAGGCTTGTAAGCTGCCGTCGTTGCGGCGGATTTCCACCTCGCGGACCGCTGGGCTCGGAGGCCAAAGCAATAATGTCAGAACGGCCGCGGAAAGTAGAACGAGCAGGAAGTCATGGGCTGCCATTTGGCGAGATTTGGCAATCATGATTCACTCCCCGAGTTCCTGTATCGCACTGTTCGTTCTGGTCGCTTATCGGATATTATCGCTGTTATCGACCAGTCCATTTCCACGAGTTTGTGCTCATGTTCCAGATCAAGATTTGCGGTGTCCGAGAGATTGCCCACGTAGAGGCGGTTTTTAGGAGTGGAGCAGATGCGATTGGATTAAATTTTTATCAGCCAAGCTGTCGTTTTGTTGACCCTGAGAAACCGATCGCAGCAGAGCTTGCAAGCAAATCTGTCGATTTGGGACTGACAAGGGTCGGTGTTTTTGTCAATCACTCAGTGGAATGCATTCAGGCGGTTTCCAAGCGTCTCGGTCTTGATGCCGTTCAGTTGCATGGTGATGAGCAGGCAGAAGTCGTCAGCAGGTTGCAAGAGGTCGGGATCACAAAGCTGATCAGGGCGATCAAGTTGCCAGTCGGGCCGTTGACGGTGCAGGAAATTGATAGGCGTGTGAAGCCGTGGTCATCGTTGGGGGCTCACTTGTTGCTGGACGCCGACGGGGGCAATAGGCATGGTGGAACCGGCAAGACGCTTGACTGGCGTGCGATCCGAGAGTGGGCACAACATTCAGGCGATCTGCCGTGGACGCTTGCTGGTGGGCTGAATCCCGCAAATGTGGCTGATGCGATTTCGGAAAGTGGCGCAAGCAGTGTGGACACTGCCAGCGGTGTCGAAGCAGAGCGTGGAACAAAGTCAGAAACCTTGATCTGTAAGTTTTCGGAGACTGCGTCGCCGTTGCTAAATGGCGGTTGATCGTCCCAATTTCTGCTTATCAGTGGCGTTGTCTGCTATTGGCCGGTTGCAAATACCGGGAAACTTCTGCCAAATTGTCGCAGAATCGGCATTCCTGCTGAGCTTGGCCATCCGCCTCAGAACTGACGAATTCGAGATGCGTCGCACGGGAACGGTGGGTGGTGGGTGAGGCGACGCCTGTTTAGCAAACATTTGCCGCTTGGGCGGGCAACTTTACCCCCTGCGAAAACCTTGAAACCCGTCTATCATGAAGACAGAGAGGGCGAGGCAAATCGTTGTGATCTGCTCCGTGCTTTCATTCCCACCGGGCGTTCGGGGGATTGTGAACCAGCGGGAGTCCCCGTGTTGGGTTCTTGGCCCCTCTGACGCGTCTTGTTCAATAACAACTTTTGAGAGAGAGAAAAACGTGCCGCAAGTCGCAACTGACAGGCTTCCATACAAAGTCAAAGATATGAGCTTGGCTGAGTTCGGTCGTAAGGAGATCGAACTGGCTGAGAATGAAATGCCAGGACTCATGGCACTTCGCGCAAAATACGGTGAAAGCAAGCCCCTGACGGGCGCTCGCATTGCCGGTTGTTTGCACATGACGATCCAGACTGCAGTCCTCATCGAGACTTTGGTCGAGTTGGGTGCTGAGGCTGTCTCTTATACACATCTGACGCTGCCGACGACTCCTTACGTGT
>CAJXTM010000678.1 GCA_913061385.1 uncultured Rhodopirellula sp.
GAGATCAGCCTCGGTCTCGTGGGCTCGGAGATGTGTATAAGAGACAGGTAAAGAATTGCGGGCTTTTTTTCGTTTAAGTCGCAGTCTGGCGTTGCTTCGCTGTGCAACCAAGGGTTTGTGCAACCAAGGGTTTGACGTAAGGCCCATATGCTGTCGCAGTATACCCACCATTGCAAACAGCCCGCCTTCTTCTGCTGCCCTGCGGCTCGGGGAGCCTTGGAGTCAGCCCCAGTAGCCGTATCTGATGCGGTACCTCCCCCAAGTCTACAATCAGCCTGCTCTCGCGGACGTAGCCGCTTTAACTCGCATGGACTATTTCTGCCATGGTAACCCTGTTTAATTTTTAAATCGCTGCACTAAAGCGGATCTGACGAAAACCATTATGACTCCGAGCTAATTTCGCGCCCCTGAAAGTGTTAAAGTTGGCCAACTGTCAGGAACTCTGGAGGAAATCACCAAAGCGACACTCCCACAGCAAGTCCCAGCCTGCCGCCATATCCTGAACGATGCTCAAAAGTACTGCTCTACAAACCCTGCTAATCTCACATAGCGGTAGACCAAAACATACATCACCGTGAGACAAATCAACCTGTTTCATCAGGTGAATTTTCTTGCTTTGCGACATGAATGTCTTATCGCGCCATGAACCAAGATCTGCCATTGTCCGATGGCAGTCACGATCTGCTTTCAATCAGTTGCTACTACTTACTGCTCCCCAAAAGTCATAATGTCAGCGTGTTACATTCGACGTGGACCGAAAATCCACGGTCCCTTCTCCATAGATCAAATTGAGAAGGGGCTACTAGCAGGTAAGCTGCGCCAGACTGACCAAATGGCGGATTCAAGGGGTGGGCCTTGGCGGAAGGTGACCACTTATCTTGAGGCAGAAACAGAGACCTTTGCCCCACCGTTTCTAGATGAAGACGAGCTTGATCAAGCGTCTTCTGAAGATAGCGAACAAACACCCCTGAATGATGTTCAGGTAGATGATGAGCAGCTGCAGGCATTTTTCGATAATGACGCCCTACCATTATGGCATGAGGCTTCTGGAAATGTGCCAGAGAGTAACCCGTTTCATGCTGAGGCAACCAGTAGACCTTCAACAGCAGCTCCATCCACCAGCGGGCCACGCCTTACTCCAGCGGACGAAATGGCCCTCTCGGGCTTTGGTGACAGTACCAGGTCCAAAGCGACGGTAGCACTTGCGAGTCAGCGGAACCGCCGTGCGCGAACTTTTTTCGGCAGGCGGCTTGAAGCATTTATGGGGTTGCTTGAAGCTGGCGTGGATTCGATTTGTCATGCATTATCAATTCTCCATCGCTTCCCCATCTTCCTTGTTCCACTCTTAATTTGCTGGTCCGCGGTTTCCGTACTGATTCTGTATCTGGAATTCGTTGGGGGGCCTGCCTGGGCGACTCAATATATTTTGACTTACTGTCTTGTCGTGTTGTTTCTGTTTGCATCGCCACTGGCGTTCAGTTGTTTGATTCTTCTTGACATGATTCAACAGATTGAAACTGGCCGTCCACCAAAATTACTTGACGCTACTCAACGTTCCATCAGAAACTACTTTGCAAGAGCATTACCGATCATCTTGTTCTGGGCGGTGATGATGTTTGTCACACTTTTGCTTGAGGCAATCTTTTCTACGTTTTTTTCGAGGTATCGAAATTATAGGCGCGATGAGGGCTCGAGTATGGAAAGGGCAGCTAGAACCCTGACCGAAGATAAAACAGGAATCTTTTCCTGGGAGTATTTAATTCAACAGCTTGATAATTTTGTGCGTATGCTCGTTTTTATAATGCTACCATCCATCGTCTGGCTGAACTGTGGGCCGTGGGATGCAGTCAAAAACGGCTTCGCAGTGGTGAAGCTGCATTTGGGTCATTTCGTTACGGGATTCGTTTTCGCAAGAGGCGTTGCAATCATTTTGGGGCTGCCGCTTGGAATCTTCTATGGAATTGTTAATGCCGGCTTCTATTCTCCGTCCGACTTTGTCTGGCTAGCTGTCCTAATCTACGGTGTGTTGGGGGGATGTTTCATTATCTATCTTGAGCAGATGTTTACAGCGGAGTTGTTTTTGTGGCATGTGCATTGGACCGCAGAAAACAAGAGGCGGGAATCTCTTGATTTACCGCCGATTCCACTTGGTGACATCAAGCGTCCCTTGATCCTTGATGAGGTTCCTGATCTGGCAGGTGCGGAAAACAAGTGAGCCGAATTGCAATGCGGAAAACGAAATATTTTAACGCAGCTGAAGCATAGGCATAACAAACAATCGGTCGTTCGACAGGCGACAACTGTTGTACCTGCGGGATTTGGGACCGCGAATCACAAACACCTCCTGCATCGCATTTTCTGCAGGTCTACCGATAGATCTTGCAATCAGCAGCAGAAGGTCTGCATTCTGATGCCATCCTTCGGTGATTTGGTCCGGGTCGAGCAATTTGTTCTCCAACACTAGAAAAGGTCAAATGCGTTCAAGTGACAACAAGATTCCGACAAGCTACAGACGACGAAATCGCGTCAGCGAAGGCAGAGGAAAAGGGAGCGAAAAAGCTTCGCGATGGATTCAAGTTCAACGACGACGAGTGGCAGAGATTCAAAGAACGAGACTACGCTCAGGACGTCGAGCCGCTTGTACGAGAGTTAGTCGGCTAAGAAACCGGGTTCTGAGGGTCATGACGTAGAGAAACTTGACGTAGAGAAAATTTCTCTACCTCTTTCTCCGACTAAGTCAGAGCTGACTGCGCAATAGCCCAAATCAAGAGAATTATCAAACAAAAGCCACCAACTACAAGCATCCCCGCCAAGGTGCAGACAAATGCTGACTTGCGATCCGCTTGACGCCGGTAGGATACGAAATTGGTAACGACCTGATACAAGAGGCCCGGAATCAGTATTGCAAAATAGGGAATCAAGTGATCTGACATCGGATACGTATTGCTGAACGCTTGGATCACTGTGGGAATGATTCCCAGAAAGAGAGTGGCAGTACCAATCGATTTCATTAGAAAGCGTACTTGCTCAGCGCGAGACACTTCGGCACACTCCTTTTATCGGATCATTGCACCCGCAATGGCCCACGCCAGAAGTGTGCAGATTGAGGCAATGACTGCCACAACAACGCCGAAGAGCAAACCGTCGATCGCGGCCCCTGCGGAAAATCGCGAGACCTCAATGTTGGCGATAAAATCTGCGGTGAAGACTAATGCTAAAAGGATGTAAAAGCCAAGGAACAGAATCCGCGGAAAGGATCGCTTGTTGGCAGTCGCTAACTGTTCCTGGGTGGTGACCTTGTAAGGGTTCTGATCATTCTCATTCTGCATGGCGGGACCTCTCAACCTAGAAGTTCAGCAGCATCAGGCAGGGCTGCACTGAGTTTAGAGCTCGTCGCGGGAAGATCAAAGCGCGGACCGTGGAAAAATTTCATTTGTAAGCAACTGGTTTTTAACAAACAAAACGCACCTGTACTGGGTCAACGGCAGTTATCACGTTCCCTGTAACAGCTTGTACGAGAGTTAGTCGACTAAGAAACCGGAGTCTGAGGGTCATGACGTAGAGAAGCTTGATGTAGAGAAGCTTGATGTAGAGAAGCTTGATGTAGAGAAGC
>CAJXTM010000679.1 GCA_913061385.1 uncultured Rhodopirellula sp.
TCTACACGTAAGGAGTCGTCGGCAGCGTCAGATGTGTATAAGAGACAGCTACAAGGAACTCCTTAAACTCACCCGGGCAACTCTGCATGACGCCAAGACCTTGTTCCCGCAATATTCTGACTGCGATTTTGAACTCGCAGGATTCGGTTGGCACCAAGGCTGGAATGACCGAGTCAACCAGGCCCTGAATGACGAATACGAAGAGAACATGGTCTTCTTTATCAACGACATAAGAAAAGATCTGAACATCCCCAAGCTTCCCTTTGTCATCGCGGAAACCGGCATGAGCGGGCGGGAGGAAAAACATCCCCGGGCAGTTTCTCTTATGAAAGCACAAGAGGCCGCAACGCAACGAACCGCCTTTCACGGTAATGTAGATTTTGTTGGCACAAAGGACTTCTATCGCAGCAAAGAGGCCTCACCCTCAGGACAGTCTTATCACTGGAACAGTAATGCCGAAACTTACTATTTGATCGGCGAAGGAATGGGCCAAAGCATGCTGAAACTGCTTGATGTCAAACAGTAATGCTGCCAGTGTGCGTTTCAGAATTTGAACGCAGCTTGGAATGCAAAAACCTGTTCTCGGGAAGCTCGCTCCAAGTAAAATCACGAGAAAGGAAAATAGACACGGGTCAAAATGCACAATTTCAGTCACTCCCAACGACGCAATGATTTCAGCCTGCACCCCATAAGACAGTGATCACAAACCCCAGTTTGCTTGCCACACGCAAATCTGCCAAAGGAAAAAGAACCGTTGAAAGAGTCGCCAGACACGCCAAGGCAAGAGATGGGAGCACAGAGCTACTCAGAATCCGTGCCGCCTTCAACTTCACCAACCAGTTCAACAGTGGATCCGGTGTCCCTGTCCAACTTTCTGCAGCGACAAGCGGACCAGCACGCCGAATCAGCGAATGCTTTTCATCAGAATACGACCGAAGAACCAAGCATACGGAACCTGCTGGACGAAATAGTCAAACTGCAGCGGCAAGTGCTGAGAATTAAAAACCGCCTGGTGCGATTACAGCAAGGCTTATTGATCTGCCAATTCCTCAGTGTGCTGGTCGCCGGATCATTGGTAGCCCTTGTCAGTTTTTTTTATTTCCAACCACGTAATGCCAGCCAATTACTCGGGATGCGTGATGGTCGCGGGCCATCGCAGGAGCTGATTCTGGAATACGACCAACTGGAAAGCCAGTGGCCTGAATCCACAAGCAAGGAAGCAGAAGATCAGGTTACCGCTAGCCACAGGACTATGATTTTCGAATTCGTGCAGCGAGCGGACAGGGTCAAGCGGAAGGTAATGGACACGCAATCAACTCGCCAGACGAAACAAGAGATCTATATCGAACTGTTGGGAGACCTCACATTGGCTGCGGAGGACCTAACAAGTCAGCATGCGTGCCAGGAAACCTGTGAAATGCTGATCAAGGTGGCCAATTTCGCAAAACAAAACCATTCTTACGGGCAACCCTCGCGTGAACTGCTCCAACTTCGCAAAGAGATCACTAAATTTTGTGAGCTGAGCTCACGGGACCTTATCGGTGCCCCGCAAAGGTGAGTCGGCAGCGATTCAGACCCCAAATCTGCATCAAACCGCGTCGACAGCGTCATCATTAATCGACGAAAACCTCATAAAAACAGCCAACATCCTCCGAAAAGGGAAATTCCAGCTCGTGCCTGGTAACTTTTGCCTGTTACGCAGTCTGGGGGCAATTCGTTAGTCAAAAACTTTCCTGAATTCGAGTGTTTTTTCATTACCTGAGCGTTTCAACGGCTTCGCGTCACACACCGCGGGGTCGGATCGGTATGATTGCGGCACTGTATCTCTACCTGTTGAGATAACTGCTAACTACTAGAATGCGTACTGGATAAACAAAGATGGAAAAGGGAACGATCAAGCGTCTCACCGACAAGGGTTTTGGATTCATTGCCACTGAGGACAATGGGAAAGACATGTTCTTTCATAGTTCGGCCTGTCAAGGAGTTGCTTACAATGATCTTCACGAAGGCCAAAGTGTGACTTACACCGTCGGTCAGGGCCCAAAAGGTCCACGAGCAGAGAATGTTCAACTCGCTGACGACTGATCTCGCCTAGCGGTGATCACTTTCGTTGCAAACCGTCCAGACATCGCTTGAAGGATCGAGCGACGCTGAACGATGGTGTGAACGTGGAGTCGACAACAGCGCGATCCGATCGAGTTAACCAAGGGTGTTGCTGGATCAACAAGGAGCGAGTGAGTATCGTTATAAGGATGATGTTCATTGAAAAAAGAGCGCTTCTTAAATAGTGCATGTCTCTATCTACACATGACTCATGAAACGCAACCTTGAAGACGAGTTGCGAGAGTCGCGACACCTCACTCACGGCGTCAACTCCTCAGAGTCGTTATCGACCAGAAGAACTGACGCCGATGTTACTGCTGCGCCAAACTCAAAGCACAATCCCGCGGAATGGCTGGGGAAGATCCTCGGAAAGTACCAGATCACCGGTTTCTTGGGCGCAGGTGGGATGGGAATGGTGCTGAAGGGTTTCGACAGCACGATCGACCGTGCCGTGGCCATCAAGCTTTTGCCACCTGAGCTCAGCGGTGACGAAAATTCTTTACAGCGGTTTCAGGCTGAAGCTCGCAGTGCGGCCAAGATCAACCACCCCAACATTGTCACCGTGTATGAAATCGGCGAGGACAAATCGACTCACTACTTAGCGATGGAACTTGTTCCTGGCGGCAGCGTATCTGATGCGATGAAGAAACACGGACGCTACGAAATCGCGGAAGCCACACGTATCATTTCAGAGGCTTGCCTCGGCTTGTCCTCGGCTCATCGACACGGGCTCGTCCATCGTGATATCAAGCCTGCGAACCTGCTGCTGACGGATGAGGGATTGGTCAAAGTGTCGGACTTTGGGCTCGCCAAACCAACCGATGACGATGCACTCTCGATGACCAAGACTGGGCAAATACTCGGTACACCATCGTTCATGAGCCCAGAGCAGTGCCAATCCAACGCAGTAGACGGTACCAGTGATGTCTATTCACTCGGAGCAACATACTACAGTCTGCTAACGGGAAAGGTTCCCTATCACGAACGAAACAGCATCGTTCAGGTAATGTTTGCCCACTGCAATTCTGAGCCACCCGACCCGACTGAGCATCGCGATGACTTACCAGAATCCTGCAAGCGAATCATCTCGCGGGCCATGGCAAAAGATCCAAAGGATCGCTATCCGTCGATGGACGAAATGGAAGCGGACCTGAACACACTGCAGCGAGAACTAACAAAAGATGCACCGGCGTCTGCAACAGCGGCGGCCATTCCGCGTATTTCTGATACGAAAGACAAAGCACGGACAGCAGAAAACGAACCGGCACGCTCGAAGCAAATGGTGTCCAAACCACTGATTGTGGGCAGTGCAGCGGTCATCGCCTGCCTCTTGGCAGCTCTGCTTTGGTGGGGCAACACCAAAGTAGGCACGGAAAGCGATTCAGCAACGACAGCGAATACCGCCATTGGAACACCCGCTTTTATCGGCGAACCCATACGAGTTGGGGTACTTCACTCGCTGACCGGCACGATGGCACAAAGCGAATCACCAGTGGTCGATGCATTGC
>CAJXTM010000680.1 GCA_913061385.1 uncultured Rhodopirellula sp.
GAGATCAGCCTCGGTCTCGTGGGCTCGGAGATGTGTATAAGAGACAGGTTTAATTTTCATTTGTTTCTCAGCTCAGTTTCTGTTCAACCACATCTGAATTCGTTTGCCTCAGTCTTCTTTGATGTTGTGAGTAAAAACATGACGCACATCACCGACACCTGTAGACGCGATGCGAACTACGTCTGGCGAAAAAAACGGACGCACCGATCCACCAGAAAACGCCATCCACGCGGCATTACGTAAACAGTTCCCCGTTGCCAGAATACCATCCACAATAGCAAGCATGAACCTTAATTCTGTTTTCGCAATCTCCAACCGTTACAATCGCATGTCGTGAATGTCAGACGGAAACACACGCCCATTTCGTACCAACGAATGTTCCCACACTCCTCCGAACTTCACTTTTCACCAATCAAATCGAAATCCATCCGTGGTTCTTTTACCGGCGCCTCCTGAAATGCCTAACTCGAAATCACAATACCACCCCTGCTTAGAGTCCCACTACAAACGGTGGTCATTTCCCCCCCGGTGATTCAGCGTTTAGCCCAATTCCCAGCACTCACGATCCGAGTCGACACACAACCTGCCAGACGTCTTATCACCGCCTAAATTCTTTACTCGGGCGTCGCGTATCCACGAATCAAGGAATACAAGGCCGTGAGGCAGACCGGCACCTTCGCGAAGCTTGTGGTAGCTGCGTTCCGGAGAACCACCAAGAGACTCGTGGACCAATCTGATGAAATCAAGTTGAACCTTTGCCATTTTTCAACTCATTCCACCGACCAATACATCTCACTGGGCTGCGACTTGCAAGTTCGGTTCAAAACAAATCAGTCCGCTACAACATGACTGTTCCGTACTGCAGAGCCATTTGCAATCATCTCGGGCGCGTAATCGCGTGCAGGAACCACTCCCGCTGGTGCGCAATCAATTACATCAAACCCACCCCAGGTTTGCATATCGGCCCATTCTCGTTTCCGCCCTCCTGAGCGTGGTCTCACATCTCGATCACCCTCAAAGCGAAGCTCTTGCCAGACACACGCACATCGCAATAACTCGTGTTACGATTTTCTTCCTACCCACCACGATCTCTAAACAGATCTCTAAACAGATCACTAAACAGAACAACAAACCGAATGAAACCAGAGATAAATGACACTCGCGATGATGAATGAGAGAAAGTTTTGATCCCTCCGACAGGAATCCACTCCAGTCGAATATACTAATGAAATCTCCCAACTACCGTGTGGTGTCTACCGCAGGGCAGACGGCGCCCCACCACATCTTCATTGTCCACAGGTGTTACGTAATGCGATGCGGACTTCTATGGACACTAATTTTGGTTGCCACAGGCTTCTCCTGGGCGACCGATCCACCTGTGGAGCGCCACCGGCTCGATTTCTTCGAGTCACGGATCCGTCCCGTCCTCATCGAGCATTGTTATGAATGCCATTCCGTAACCTCCAAAAATGTAAGTGGAGGCTTGTTCGTTGACTCGAACCGAGGCTTGCGGGAAGGCGGTGAATCGGGGCCAGCGGTAGTACCCGGCGATCTACAAAACAGCCTGCTCATCTCCGCTCTGAGGCACGAAGATTTCGAAATGCCTCCGAAAGGCAAGTTATCTCCCAACGTAGTCGCGGATTTCGAAAAATGGATTCGACAAGGGGCGTTGGATCCACGTTACGAAAGGAAACAGGTTGCTAAGCCAAAGGTCATTGACATTGAGGCCGGACGCAAACACTGGGCATACCAGCCACTCAAAACGCCTCGCATCCCGGACGTCAAACAAACAGATTGGCCGAGCACTCAGATCGATCGTTTTATCCTCAACAGACTGGAGACGGCAGGGCGGCAACCGGCTCACGACGCGGAAAAGATCGTTTTGGTGCGTCGCCTTTACTTCGATCTAATCGGCTTGCCCCCTACCCCAGAGCAGATTTCTAAATTCACAAATGATAAGTCACCTGCGGCCTATCAGAAGCTCGTCGACGAATTGCTCGACTCACCCCGTTTCGGTGAACGTTGGGGGCGGCACTGGCTCGACGTCACTCGTTTCGCCGAATCGATGTCGTTACGTGGAGTGTTACTGAAACATGCATGGCGTTATCGCGACTATGTGATTGACGCTTTCAACAACGATCAACCATTCGATCTATTTCTGAAGCAACAACTAGCGGGCGATCTATTAGAAACGACATCAGTCGATGAACGGCGACGGAACCTCACCGCCACGACGTTTCTGATGATGGGTGACACCCTTCTGGAGAACCAAAACAAAGCCCAACTTGACATGGATTTTGTCGATGAACAACTCGACGTCATAGGAAAGGGTTTACTCGCGCAGACAATCACCTGCGCACGCTGTCACGATCACAAATTTGACCCCATTCCAACCCGCGATTATTACGCGATGGCTGGCATCCTGAAGAACGTACAGGGATTGAAGCATTCAAATGTCTCCGGTTTCATGGAAATTCCCTTGCCCATCTCCGACGAGGCAAAGCGACAATCGAGCACTCACGATTCATTGATCACAGAAATGCGAAGGGAAACAAACACCCTGAAGGCCACGTTAGAACCGAAATCGCCAACGCCCTTTCCGATCGTCGTTGCGGCCTCTTCGTTTCCAGGCATCGTAGTGGATGATGACGATGTAAAGACGGTCGGCGAGTGGACCAATTCCGTGCATTCCAAACACTTCATTGGAAAGCGTTACATACATGATTCCAACAAAGGCAAAGGCGACAAAAGCCTATCGTTCATCCCGAAATTACCTAACGATGGGCTTTACGAAGTACGCTTCGCCTATTCGCATGGAGGTGGTCGCGCTACCCAAGTTCCCGTGCAAGTCCTCAGTGCTAGAGGTGAGCAAACGATTCTGGTAGACATGAGCAAGGCGCCCCCACTCGCAGGACGTTTCTTGTCACTTGGTACATTTCATTTCGAAGCAGACCAGCACTGCAGTGTGCAGATTTCGAACAAGGGCACGAACGGGGTCCTAACAGCTGATGCCGTTCAGTTCATTCCCGTTAGCTCCGCCAGCACACTCACAACCGCACCAGTATCACAAACGGACGCCAAACTGCCCCCAAGTGAACGACTCGCCCTAAAGCAAAGGGTGGCGAGCCTGACGGCGGAGTTGACAACCCTCAGAAAACAGAAATCCGTCCGCGAAATGGTCAATTCTGCGGTCGAAAGAGCCAAGCCGACGGACTTGAAAATACACATTCGTGGCAGCATTGAACATCTAGGTCTGGTGGCTCCCCGCGGCGTGCTACAAGTCGCCAACTACGGTCCTGTGCCAAAAATGCCCACCAACAGCAGCGGGCGGCTGGAACTAGCAAATTGGATCGCTGATTCAACGAACCCGCTTACTTCCCGTGTGATGGTGAATCGAGTGTGGCACTGGTTGTTTGGCAATGGCCTAGTTCGCACGGTCGATAACTTTGGAACAACGGGTGAATCGCCAACACATCCCGATCTGTTGGACCATCTAGCCGTTCAATTCATTCAACAAGGTTGGTCTATAAAAAGACTGATCCGGTCAATTGTGGAATCCAGAACCTGTCTCTTATACACATCTGACGCTGCCGACGACTCCTTACGTGT
>CAJXTM010000681.1 GCA_913061385.1 uncultured Rhodopirellula sp.
CGAGATCAGCCTCGGTCTCGTGGGCTCGGAGATGTGTATAAGAGACAGAGGTCGCACAGTTTAGCTCCCAAGCTTGTCACCGTGTGAGCACACACCACAATACAAATCACGGCTGTAGAATAGCAAACGAAAACTGCGGGAAATCGATCCCATGTCATTTCCCGAACCACACCGTGGATGCACCAGCCAGTATTGTTCCCTGTCATCATGAGTCCAGTCTCCAACACAGATGGGAGATCCAACCATCACATTAGCAACCCCCGATTTAATTGTCCTAGTGATGTACGTAGCCATGGTGATTGCCTTTGGTTGCTGGTTTGTACGCAAGAGTGGAACTTCAAATGAGTTCATGGCGGCAGGTGGCTCACTGCCGGGCTGGGCGGTCGGGATGTCGATTTTTGGAACCTACCTGAGCAGTAATACATTTCTTGGCAATCCGGGCAAAGCTTACGCTGGCAACTTCAACGGCTATCTGTTCACGCTTTCCCTGCCGCTTGCAGTCTGGATTGCCGCTAAGTATTTCGTCCCTTTCTATCGTCGAAACGGGCAAATTTCAGCCTATCAACATCTCGAAGATCGCTTCGGTCTATGGGCTCGCACCTACGCCATGTTGTGTTATTTACTGACCCAGATCGCTCGCATGGGCACGATCATGTTCGGAGTTGCAATCGGGCTGCATGCGTTAACGGACTGGAACGTTACAACCATTATCATGGCAACGGGTGCGTTAGTCACACTGTACACACTGCTTGGAGGAATTGAGGCAGTGATTTGGACGGATGTCGCACAGTCCATCGTACTGATGGGTGGAGCAATTCTAATTTTCGGCATCTTGATTTTCAGCATGCCGCAAGGCCCATCACAAGCTTGGACGATGGCAATCGACGCGGGAAAGATGGAATTGGGGAACTGGGACATCGATCCTACCCACAGCACTGTCTGGGGCATGCTCCTGTTTGGCTTGTTCATCAACCTGACCAATTTTGGAATCGACCAAAGTTTTGTGCAACGTTACCACACTGCGTCAAGTGAGCAGGAAGCGAAACGAGCTGTCTGGCTGGGAGCGTTTTTATACATTCCAATTTCGTTGCTGTTCTTTTTGATCGGCGCTGCGTTGTTCTCCTATTACGAAACCCAACCGGAGTTGCTGGATGAAATTCGACGAACGGTCGCGGCGCAAGATTCCGTCGACCCGGCAACCTTACAGGCGGCTGACATCGGCGATCGTGTGCTGCCCCACTTCATCGCAACCAAACTCCCACCTGGACTTGCAGGACTGTTGATTGCAGCCATCTTTGCTGCAGCCATGAGTAGTATCGATACATCACTGAATTCATCCGCCACCGTCATTCTGAAAGACTTGTACCAACGCTACTGGAAACCCGAAGTGACCGAACAGCAGGCAATGTTCGTTCTCAGGTTCGCGACGATTACCATTGGTTTCATTGGTACCATGGTCGCGCTTCTTTTGATCGGTCAAAAAAGCATTCTTGATGCGTGGTGGCAGTTACAAGGTGTGTTTGCCGGCGGAATGCTGGGACTGTTCCTGCTTGGAATCATGGCACGACGTGCCAGCGCGATCAGCGGCCTGATCGCGGTTGTGGCGGGTGTTATCCTGATCGGTTGGCTTGAGCTATCGCCAGAGAACGATTTCTTTCCCGAAATGCTTCGCAATCCGCTGCACACTAACCTGACCATTGTTGTCGGAACTGTGACCATTTTTCTGACTGGCCTACTTATCAGCCGGCTTGTAAGTCCAGCGATACCGACGACCCCGGATTCCGCATCCCAAAATCCAAATGAACCTAAACCCAAGGAATCACACAAAGATTGATCACAGTGCTTGAAAATCGCAACCTCGAAAAGTCAGGGTCTATCTGCATGCAACAAGACCAGAGAGGTAATCGCCACAAGCAGCCTGAAATTTGACCATGGTTGCATCAAGTGTCCGCTCGAAACCGCATCCTTGGGTCCTGTGACTATTCGGACACAACCGTCAACGTTGCCTCCCTTTTATCCCGCAAAGAGTTATAATGTGGGGCGAGAATTCAGTACATTTCAAACCGTTTTACCTCGCGACATTTCACCCTTCATTCAGGAAACGCTTCACCAATGTTTCGACGTCAGTTTCTAAAAGCCTCCGCAGCTTCAATCGCGGCTTCCGCCGCAATCCCCGCATCTTCATTCGCGGATCATCATGAGGGCCATGCTCCATTCAAAATTTCTCTGGCTGAATGGTCTCTTCATCGAACCCTTCGCGACAAATCCAAGAACCTCACCAATCTCGATTTTCCCAAAATCACGAAACAGGAATTCGGGATCGACGCTGTCGAATACGTCAACCAATTCTTTAAGGACAAGGCAAAAGACGAAAAGTATCTTGCAGAACTGAAGCAAAGATGCAACGACGAGGGCGTCCAGAGCCTACTGATCATGGTTGATGGCGAAGGTCAAATCGGCGCAGCTTCAGATCCAGAACGAAAAAAAGCAGTTGAAAATCATTACCAGTGGGTCGACGCTGCAAAGTCACTCGGTTGCCACTCCATTCGAGTTAATGCCGGCAGTCGTGGCAGCTACGAAGAACAACAGAAATTGGCTGCGGATGGACTGCGACGCCTGAGTGAATACGCCAAGCCAAGTGGCCTCAACGTGATTGTCGAGAACCATGGAGGCTTGAGCAGCAACGGTGCATGGCTAGCGGGGGTGATCACCATGGTGGGGATGGAAAATTGCGGGACACTTCCCGACTTTGGTAACTTTTATATCAAGCGGGGAAAAAACCCCGAAATGTATGATCGCTACAAAGGCGTGGATGAATTGATGCCGTTCGCCAAAGCTGTCAGTGCCAAGACTCATGACTTTGACGAGAACGGAAACGAGACCCACACCGACTACGAAAAGATGATGCGTATCGTCTGCGAAAAGCATAACTACCACGGATACGTGGGCATTGAATATGAAGGCGGAAAGCTCAGCGAAATGGAAGGTATCCGCAAGAGCAAGACTTTGCTTGAAGGCATTGCCAAGAAACTCGCGACCAAGGCCGGCTAGAAATTGACGCGGTACAGCAACCGATGCGGCCGTAATTGACGGGACGCCGGAGGCTGCAAGCGTTCGGTTTGAAATCCCAGAAACAGGTCAGCACGGGTACTTAACTTGCCCTGTGCTGACGACTCCTTCAGGCGTCCGCTATCCGCCGGAAATCAGCAAACGAAAACACGGACCAAGAAGCGTGAATTTCAGTGATAGGCGTGCCTTGTCATTCGCGAATGCATGCATCGGTTCACCAATACAGAAACTGAGTCCGCGGCAACAGAGTCGCTTTCTGACACTTCATTCACTGCCTGTCACCTGGTTCGGTGGAGCAGCAGTGGCAAGCAACGATCGACAGATATCCTAGGTGACAAAGCAATATGTCCCCGAGCAATGGCTCAGCGGCTCTTTGCAGCATAAACCTCGGCGTACTCAATCGCCCAGGCACCGATCAACTGCTCAAATTCCTCGATCTCAACGTCGCCGACAGCGACGAAGTGACTTCGATTGAAGAGCTCTCGATTCATTACAGTGCCTGTCTCTTATACACATCTCCGAGCCCACGAGACCG
>CAJXTM010000682.1 GCA_913061385.1 uncultured Rhodopirellula sp.
CGTGGGCTCGGAGGATGTGTATAAGAGACAGGGACAAACGCATCGTTGATGATCCGGCGTCTTCGGATGATATTTGGTGGGGCGACGTGAACATGAGGATGACGGAACGTTCTTTTCTGATCAATCGGCAGCGTGCCTTGGATTATCTCAATACAAGGTCACGGATCTTTGTTTTTGATGGGTACGCCGGTTGGGATCCGAACTATCAAATCAAGGTGCGGGTTATCGCTGAGAGTGCCTACCACGCCCTCTTCATGCACAACATGTTGATTCGCCCAACAAAAGAGCAGTTGGGCGACTTTGGTGATCCTGATGTCGTGATTTTTAATGCAGGGTCGTTTCCGGCAAACCCTTACACCGCGCAGATGACCAGCACGACGAGTATCGATTTATCAATCGAGAACGGTGAATTAGTGATTCTGGGCACACAATACGCTGGCGAAATGAAGAAAGGCGTCTTCACCGTCATGAATTACCTGATGCCCAAGCAGGATGTACTCAGCATGCATTGCAGTGCAAACACATCCGCAGAAGGTGATGTGTCGCTGTTTTTTGGCCTGTCGGGAACTGGGAAGACGACGCTCTCTGCTGACCCAAGACGGCAGTTGATTGGCGATGATGAGCATTGTTGGACAAACAATGGAGTCTTTAATATTGAGGGCGGGTGCTACGCCAAGGTTATCAATCTGAGTAAGGAAAGCGAGCCAGAGATTTTCGATGCCATTCGATATGGGGCAGTGCTTGAGAACGTGGTGTTCGACGAGGCAACACATGAGGTTAATTACGACGATGCATCGATCACCGAAAACACTCGTGTTGCTTATCCAATCGAGTTTATCGAAAACGCAAAAATCCCATGCGTGGGTTCGCAGCCCAAGAACATCATCTTTCTGACTTGTGATGCTTTCGGGGTTTTGCCGCCGGTTTCAAAATTGACCCCCGAGCAAGCGATGTATCACTTCATCAGTGGATACACAGCCAAGGTTGCGGGAACTGAAATGAATGTCACGGAACCCACTGCGACATTCAGTGCCTGCTTTGGTGCCGCGTTTCTGGTTTGGCATCCTGCCAAGTACGCTGAGTTGCTTGCAGATAGAATCCGCAAACAAGGTAGTCAGGTATGGCTTGTCAACACTGGGTGGACCGGTGGCGGTTACGGAGCCGGTTCGCGAATGAGTTTGAAGCACACGCGAGCAATCATCGATGCCATTCACGACGGATCATTGGCAACTCGCAAAGGCCGGACCGATTCACTCTTTGGGTTTGATGTGCCCGTTGAGTGCAACGGCGTTCCATCAGAGATCCTTTGGCCTAGTGACGTCTGGGGAGACGCGGAAGCGTACGAAAGCAGTGCGAGACGCCTGGCTGATCTGTTTCAGCAAAATTTCCTGAAGTTTGAAGCAGGGGCAAGCGAAGCAATCAGAGCAGCAGGACCGTCGATCAATCGGAACAACTGACGTTGCAGTAGTTAAGTCGGTTGTCGGCAGTAATTGTGGAAATGAGGGTTACCGTGCAGTGTGTTTTGGGTGGCAGCATGGATAACTACCAATCAACCGACCTTTCTCGTGTGATAGTCGAGTTTGAATAAAGTTGTAGTTCGCGATGGATTTGTCTGAGTTGATTTCGGCGTTTGCGGGCTAAGAATGTAAATTCAATCTTTGCTAGCTGCCTGATGATGGCATGCTTTGTGAGCGGGAAGCTGATGCGAAAAGCGAACGCTCTCTGTACGGAATGATACGTTCGGTTGGCTTAAGTTTTACAGCGGGTCGTGCTGACTCATCTATTCCATGCTGGGTGCATCGATTGATGTCGAGGGATTTCAGTTCCTCGTTTTTTCTAACTGTTTCCTGCTAATTCATCACTCGGGATTTGTGTAATTGCGATCTTCTTTAGAAAGCGTTGTGATGGCTGATCGAGTGCAATGGAAAAGAGAAAAGCAACTGCGATCGATGTACATACGGCAGCGGTAATTAGTAAGTCGATTTGCACGAAGCCTTGGAGGTAGTTGAGCATTGTGTAACCACATGGGCCGTGGAATAGGTAAAGAGCGTAGGAAATTGAACCTAGTCCTACAAATGCTCGGTGCTCAAGAACCTTGAGCTTGTGTGCGCAGGCCAACCAGAAAACCACAAACACCAACAGAGATGCTATTGGGTTGTAAGCTGGGTTGATGAACAGGCAAATACAGCAAATACCAATGGCCGCAAGACTGCGGTGCTTGTGCTGGGGAGAGGTGTTTAAGGCTCTTACCCAGATTCCAAGCGAAAAGTAATTGACGAAAAGTATGAAAGGTATGGCTGTCTTGATTCGCCAGAGTCCTGGGACCCAATCCCAGCAGTTGAACAGTGTTGCGCAGCCATACGCGGTGGACAGGCATAGTGCACAAAGCGGGACTCGGGCAGTTTGCTTTGTGGCAATGGCCAACGCTATCAGTGCATAGAACTGCATTTCGATATACAGAGTCCAGTAAGCCTCATTGACATTGTTGACTCCAACGCTTTCCTGCAGCATCGAAAAGTTGATCCCGATGGCGAGCCAGTCGGGTTGGTAGTCAACGAGTCGGTAGTTGGAGGGCAAGTAGCACGCCACCGCAAAGACGATTGAGCACCAGTAAAGAGGATAGAGTCTCGCGAAGCGACTGTAGGCAAAGGAGGTGACGTTGATGTGACGCTCGCTGCTTGCTGTGATCATATATCCACTGATCATGAAGAACAGCGGTACGCCCATGTCGCCAAAATACAACGCTATTACTGGCGAGGTGAGAAAGTTGTCTAGCAGAAGGATCCCATCGACTTGGGATTTGCCATACCACGACGTGAAGTGGAAGAGCACAACAGACAGAGCTGCCAGTCCGCGCAATGCGTCAATTTGTAAATTGCGCGAACGCATATATTAACTTTGTTCCGAGGGGGTTTAGTGTCTCATCTGCTGGTTTGGTCAGCGAGTAGAAATGATCACTGGGATTCCATTGGTCTTCACTGCGACCTGATTTTGAGGTCATTGCCCTTTGCGTTCAGTTGAAGGGTTATTTTCTAGGCTACTCGCTGCCTCGAAAAAGGCAACGCAGGATGCATTTGCAGAATTGGCAATGTTAGGGGATCGGGTGGTGACAGTTCCGGAGTGTAGCTGCGTCGCCATTGAATGGGGTGGTTGTTCCGCCAGGGATGGTCTCATTGT
Organism: uncultured Rhodopirellula sp.; assembly: GCA_913061385.1. Taxonomy (GTDB): domain Bacteria; phylum Planctomycetota; class Planctomycetia; order Pirellulales; family Pirellulaceae; genus Rubripirellula. The sequence continues at coordinate 3,178 of CAJXTM010000682.1, forward strand.
CTCCGCGTCTCCACATCAATTTGCTTGCCGATCCAATGGCAGTGTCGTCAATCAATTCTTCATGCATGAGATCAGGGTTGTTTCTGTTCGGGATCGTCCACCACGGTGCAGTCTCGCGATGAATCTGAAGTTGCGGGAATACGTGGTTCGAACCATTCTGTATGATTTTTCATTGTTAATGATGCTGCAAAATCGACTTGTCTTGCTTTGAGGTCTCTGGGGTGCCTGGAAAATGAATTTTCGGTATGGAATCTGGTACATTGACGAGCAAAGGCTCCGTGTTTTGGATCTCCTTGGTTCGTGATGTTTGATTTCTTTTCTTCGTTTGGCGTTGATGGGACATGATGTATCTCAAAGCGTTTTCTAGGCGGTTAATGGGCTGTCTCTTATACACATCTCCGAGCCCACGAGACCGAGGCTGATCTCG
>CAJXTM010000683.1 GCA_913061385.1 uncultured Rhodopirellula sp.
GATCTACACGTAAGGAGTCGTCGGCAGCGTCAGATGTGTATAAGAGACAGGACTCCGTCACGTCGATCGCCTGGCGAGGAAACAACCAATTGGTTTCCGCAAGTCTCGATCGCTCTTTGTCACAATGGAACTTGAGAACAAAAAAGGCTGTCAACACCTATCTTGGCCACTCCCGTGGAGTCAGCTCAGTGTGCATTCTTAACAGTGGTGAAATGGTCACGGCGGGACACGATCAATCAGTTCGTGTCTGGCATGCCGAATCGGGAAATTTGATACGCAGTATGAACCAACACTCAATGCCCGTTAACTCGATGGCGCTCTGCCCTGCATCCTCCGACAAGCCAATGGTCGCGACAGCTGCCAAAGATCGCACGATTCGTTTTTGGCAGCCCACGATTGGCCGAATGATGCGTTACGTCCGTCTCGAGTCTGAACCGCTTGATATCGCATGGATCAGTGATTCACTGATTGCTGCCAGTTGCGTTGACGGTCAAACACGCGTGGTCGATGCCGAAAATGTAAACGTCCTTCAGTCAATTCCTGTGTTTGAAGGCTGGGCTTATACGGTCGCTCACCATCCAAATGACGGAACTCTTGCCATCGGAGGCAGTGACGGTCAAATCCAACGGGTTACGCTAAAACAGGTTGGCAGGTAACCGTCCTCGCGATCCAAACAATTCGGAAACATGGCCATAATTGAGTAGTCTGGATAATTACGGGCGACACGAATTCTTGACTGATGAGACATTTGCTGCAAATGCGTAGATGCATCGTTCACGGGTCGGTAGCGATTCGTATGACTCGAAATCCCCACCGGTCGTCTTGGTAATTCGGGCGTCCTTTCTGCGAAACTCCCGTTTTGCATAGTCCAGATCCCGACGCCCAACTTCCCCCAAGACAGATCGTACCAGTCACGTTGGTTAGGCCAGATGCTGTTGGACCTTCCAGATGCTCACCCTGTTTTTGGTCGAGTACGTTGCACCACTCCCAGACATTTCCATACATATCGTAGATACCCCAAGCATTCGGCTCTTTGTTGCCAACGGGATGTGTGACGCCGTCAGCATTGTCAGAGAACCAGGCATAGGTGCCCAAGTCTGACGAATGATGATCAAATCGACTTTTCACTTCTGCACCTGCACGACACGCATACTCCCACTCTTCCTGGGTCGGAAGTCGATAGATATGACCCGCCGCTTTCTCTTCAGGCAAATCACTTAACCTGCGACAAAACTCGTCAATACCTTCCCAACTAACGTTTTCCACGGGATTAGAATCACCCTTGAACTTACTGGGGTTAGCATTCATCACTGCTTTGTATTGAGATTGAGTTACCTCATGTACACCGAATTCAATCGGTTTCACGACTTCAATGGTCTCCGTAGATCCGGTGATATTGGTCGTGTAACTACCCGCTGGCAAAGACTTGAACTTCATACCGACGCTGTTGGTGAACTCTGCTAATACAATTGGTACTTCGCGCGTTTTGAGAGAAGATTTATCTTCACTGGAACATCCAACGAGCCCTGAAAATCCGGCAATTAAAACATAATTCAAAAACTTCACGTTCGTCTCACTGATGTGTGGCCTGAGTTGTCCGAGCAGCAGGATTGATAGAGCGGCAACTCGGGAACCGATTTCCGCAACCGGCGCAATGGCGATGAAATCTGATTGAATTCATTACGTTTCCAAGCGGTAATCAACGCGAAATCAGTCGCAAAAAAAGCAAAAACAATTTTGTTTCCACTGATATTACATACCGTCGCAAGTGATAAATGAGTCCGAACAAAGTCACTTGGGAAACGAGAATCCGATCAACTCTCTTGAGCACAAATCTTTGCTGCCACTCGAGAAGAGTGCCACTTACGATAGAACCTGGATTTCTAGATTGCGAGATTCTTGATTGAGGCTTGCTTTCCTTGCGTTTCGGTGCTTCGGAGCACATTTAAGTCGTGCTGGAGGGCGCGTTGAAAAAGTGTGATATCAGCGCTATGGATCAGCATATTGGCTCCCAGTTCCAGAAATCTGGCTTGTTGCTTCAAATCACCCCAAAAATGAATTCCAGCACCTACCTTTGATAATCGAGCTTGCCGAAATATTTGTTCGCAAGCGTCAATAAATTTTGGATGGTCATACTGTTCTGGGATACCCAAACTGCAGGACAAATCATGAGGGCCGATGAGCACACCGTCCAAATCCGGAACACGTAAAATCTCCGCTAGATTATCGATCGCTGGCGTGCTCTCCACATTCACAATCAAAAGAGTTTGATTAGCTGCTTGATTCAAATATTGCTCCAGTTTTGGCTCAAGGTCTGCACCATCAAGCGCATCCTGTAATCGTTTCCCTTTAAGGGGACGTTTTTTCACGGCTCCGCGCAACGCTTGAACTTGCTCATGAGTTTCTACATAGGGCGCGATAATCCCTGCAGCACCGCCATCCAATGCCATCGTCGCAGCGTTTGGGTCAACACTTGGTATTCGAACCAATGGCGGAATACCTAATGCTGAGTAGGTTTGGCACATCCAACTCAATTCAAATCGATCAATCGCGATGTGTTCCGTGTCAATGAACACAAAGTCAAGCTCCGCTTGCGACACAACCTCCGGCCATTTGGGCGATGGGGAAACGATGAGTGTTCCCAGCACCAACGAACCTTGTTTCAGGCGTTCGCGAAATTGTTGATTGGCTGACGGTGCACGTTTCATGGCTCAATCTTGAATTTTGCGAATCGGATATGAGTACGAGCTTTTTCTGCGGTTCCACTATCCCAAACTGCCCTGAAATCACAAGGTGATACTTCAACAAGGCTCGGATAAGAATTCTTGATTCCAGCATCAAAAAAGGTCCTTTCTCCAAGCCAATTGCCGCGCGGCATCCGAATTTTGTATCGCAATGATGCCCCGCCACCAAACGGAAACCCAGGTGCCACGCTGTGCTGGACCGTTGTTATAGACATAAAGATAGTGACCAAGCGCTGTTTTGCAATAAAAGCCTTTTGACTTTGCGTTATGCAACTCCGGTTCGGGGACGGCAACTGACCCATCGCCGGGGTTTCCTTGTTCGCAAACTCAACCTTTCTTCGGTGTATCGTCGATAGATTCGTTTCGCGTTGACATTCCAGCCTTCTCGCTTCATCAAAACATGAAGTCGTCGATACCCATAGTGCGACCGTGTCGCAGCAAGTTCCTTTAGTCGCATTCATAATGCGGCCTGAACGTCTTTCGTGGATTTGTATCGATGAGTGGAAAGAGCCAAACAAACCAGCTTACAAGCTCGTCGCTCGCTGATCTTGTAGCAAGACTTGGCTCCCTGGAAACATTCACGAAGCCGAGCAGGCCTCAGAGCTTTTTTGACAGCACATCCTGCAAAATCTGCTTGTCCAGACTCAGGTCGGCAACTAACGACTTTAAACGCCTATTCTCATCCTCAAGTTGTTTCAGGCGTCGGAGCTCTTCGGTCCCAAGCCCCGCGAACTTTTTCTGCCAGCGATAAGAAGGTTTGCTGACTGATGCCAAGCTTGCGGCAGACTTCTTCGATCGGTGTTCCGGTCTCGGCCTGTTTGAGCGCGAAGCCAATCTGCT
>CAJXTM010000684.1 GCA_913061385.1 uncultured Rhodopirellula sp.
TATTGACGGTGGTGGCGGCAACGACCTGATATTTGGCGACTTTATAACCGCACAGATTCCCACGATGACTCCGTTTGCCGAAATGCAAACGGCGCTCAACCAGGTAACTGCAGCAATTGCGTCAGTCGCTTATGAGATGCGTTACTTGACGCTTGACCAAACCTTACTGAACGACGTTCGTCGAGGTGATTATGCCCCGCTTCGCGTGGAGATCGGTGGTGATTCAATTGACGCGGGCAGGGGTGACGACATGGTATTTGCGGATGATACTGCGTGGTTCGTCCCCAACAACATCGATTTGGATCAAACCAAATTCATGGACCCGTTGGAGACTCATGCGTGGCTGCGTGATCTTGAACGAACGGTTGTTGATTTTGGAATAACACTTTTTGATGCACACGCAACTGTCCTCAATGATTTGCTGTATGAGTCAGAATTGGCCAACCCGAACTTGGTCAATCCTGCCTCGGTTATCAGGCTTCCCATGCATCAGGTGCACAGCGGGAACGATAGTATACTGGGGAGCGACGGTAACGACGTTGTCGTGGCTGACGATACTACTCTGGTGACCGCCGCCGTTACCGGGAATCGGTCCAGGATTTCAACCGTGAGTTCCGAATTTTCAAGTGAGGATGGCTGGTCTATCGAAGCGGCCTTGCGTTCAGATCGGCTTGAGAGAAGGGCTCTCCTTGACGCGCATGTCGCATCATCACACGGCACCCTCCACTCTCGTTATCCCACGAGACATGAGCTCGGCATCATCCCGTTTGATTTCAATGTCTCTGAATTCTGGGGGAATGACGAAGTTCATGGTGCGGCGGATGACGACGCAATTTTTGGCGACCATGGTGTCATCGTCGCGACTGTCACAGATGAAACAACGAAGGCGGATCAAGCAGGCCTTGATGCATTGCTTGGCGAGATCAGTGACTTCCTGCATCTAGGACATTTCAAGGGCACGGATCGGCACGAGAGCCACAAGTCACTGAACTTTCATGGGTCACATAGTTTTCGCGATTACAATAACTTCTCTATTGTGTTGGAGGCACATAGGGACAAGATTGACGGTGGATTTGGAAATGATCTGATTTACGGTGACCACTCCGCTGCTGTCATGAGTCTAAATCCTGAATCAACGAATGCCTTGCTTAGCTTGTCGTCAGATCGTTTCAACTTCAAACATTTGTTCTCTGACTTTGACGGCTGGCGAGATGAGTACAAACATCTGATTTTGAGTCGCAAAATGCTTGACGACTTGATTGCCGGGGGCCCTGGCAATGATGTGTTGCACGGTCAACTTGGCGATGACAAGCTTTATGGTGGTGCCGGACCTGCCCCCTTTGATGGCAACCTATTTGGAGGTTTGACGAGCGACCTTGGGGAAGACTCCGGTAACGACAGGTTGTTCGGGGGTGTTGGAGTTGACGTTCTTATCGGCGGTGGCGGCACTGATGAGCTTGACCCTCATGGATCTCGTGATTCCGCAATTGATCAATTTCCTAGATTGAATCAATCGTTCGTGGACTCATTTGATCCGTTAATCACCCGTTTCCTTGAACATATCGCCATTTCCGTTAACGAGTCCGCATTGGATTTTGGTAACGCTGCAACAGAGTATCCTGTTTTAAGAAGCGCTGATGGAGCACGGCACCTTAACGGCTCGCTTATGTTGGGATCACTGTCCGGCACGGCAGATGACGGGGTGGTTCCGATTGCTGATGCAATCATGGTTCCTGACGCAGCAACGTGGTCAAGTCTCGTAGTTACGTCTTCCAACTCAGGTCGACTTGATGCGTGGATCGACTTCAACGGCGATGGGGACTGGATTGATCCGGATGAGCAAATCGCAACAAGTCTAGCGTTGGATCCTGGTTCGAATGTTGTGACATTTGTTATTCCAGCAAACGCAAAAAGTGGTTCCTTGGCTTCGCGGTTCCGACTCAGTACCGCCGGGGGTTTGGCGGTTGGTGGATTCGCATTTGACGGTGAAGTCGAGGATCATCTTATTGAAGTGCTCGATGGCAGAACCGCACAGGATGTAACTGTTGTATTGCCGGGCGAGTTCGCGACCATTGACCTGTCAAGCAGTCGTCTGGAAATCCGAGATGCTTCCGCAGTCTTGTTGCATGTGCCGGAAATAGCAATTGGCGTTGTGTCCGTAAAAGCTGATAAAACGACTGTTGCTTTCAATGATGCCGGATCGTGGCAGCTCACAGATTCGACTTTCCACAATGGTGGTGTCCGGCACCATCTGCTTCATGCAAGTGGTCGCAGACTCGAGTTGGATTCCCACCTAAGTTGGCAACATCCACTGAACCAGTCGGATATTGATAACAATGGATACGTATCTGTGCTCGACTGCCTTCACATCATCAACGAACTGGAACATCGGGCTTATTCCGACGGAAACACCCAAAACATTTTTGATCCGTCTTCAAGTCGCGCTTTGCCGAATCTTTTTTACGATCAGAATGGCGATGACCGTGTCACTTCCCTTGATGCATTGCGCGTTATCAATCATTTGGCAAAGATTTACAGCGTCTCAACTCAGGGAGAATCCGAGGGGGTTTTTGCCCAGCTAGGGAACACAAGTCCCAAAATTTACGACCACGCGTTAGCGAAAGGGGAGGAATGGTCTTCATTGAATATTGAGCCAGACACTTTGTTGCCGCTCTCTTTGCATTCTCCCGGGGATGAGATTGATAATGGAACCGTTGGACGGACATCTGCACTTGATCAGGTGTTAACACATAACTCAGCCTGGGATGTTGATGCGTTGAGCGAATCGCTTGAGTCCGAACTGATCGATGGTTTGGCAAATTCAATCACGGACTGAGCAACCGCGTCACTCACCCGATCGAATTAATCGGTTTAGGGCGTACAATTGTTTAAAGGGGGCCTCGACGGCGTATCCGACAGTTCTCCTACAGTTGGCTTTGTATGTTTTTAAAAGACGCGACACAGACCTTGCGGCTACAGTTGCCGTCGCTACCCGTCCGATCCGTCATAGCGAGTCATTACCGCTTACCGAAGGATTGGAAGCATGAGACGAGCACTGACGAACGTAACGTTTATTTGTATTGCAATGCTTGTCGCGTTAGCGACGAGTGTGGGCTACGCTGAATGCAATCGCTGCATCGGGCAACGTTGTCCGGATTCCTGCCAGTATGACTGTGGCGGGTTCTACGGCGGGATTGAATACCTTTTCTTGAAACCTCGCACCAGTGGGCTCGATTTCGCGATCGCAGACCCGAACACGGATGACAATATACAGGGTCCTATCGAGTTGCTTGAATTGGACGCGAAGAGTGGAGTTAGAGCATCTTTCGGCCGGGCAACCGCCAGTGGCTGGGATTTCGGGTTCACCTACACTTCGTTTGAGTCCAATGCGGCGAAAAGCGTTGATGCGCCAACCGGAGGACAATTGTGGTTAACGAGAACCAATCCGGCAAGCTTCAACAATGCTGCAACAGCGGCAGATGCTAACGCTGACTTGGACTACCAGGTTCTGGACTGTCATGCTGCACGCTGGGTACATCCAAATGACTGTCTCTTATACACATCTCCGAGCCCACGAGAC
>CAJXTM010000685.1 GCA_913061385.1 uncultured Rhodopirellula sp.
ATGAAACACTCTATCTATTTGCTGATCGGCTTTCTGGTTGTCCCGGCGATCAGACTACTGGCTGAAGAATCGACATCCCAACCCGACAATGTCTTGCTGATCATCTCGGATGATCTGACCGCAACCGCCCTTGGCTGCTACGGGAACGAGGTTTGCCGAACACCCCATATCGACGAACTGGCATCGAGGGGCTCACTGTTTTCGCGTGCCTATTGCCAAGCCACCATTTGCGGACCATCCCGTGCATCCATGTTGTTCGGATATTACCCCGTCGCGACCAAAGCCACTGGCTATACGAGCGGTCGCAAAGAGGTTGGCCCTGACAAAGATAGTTGGCCGCAGCACTTCCGAAAGAACGGCTACCACACTGCCCGGATTTCAAAAGTCTTTCATATGGGTGTTCCCACCGATATTGCTCCCGGGAAAGATGGCGCGGATGACCCAGCATCATGGGATGAATCGTTCAACAGCCTTGGTCCGGAATCCAAGGCTCCAGGAACAGGAGAAACGCTCCAAAAAAATCCTGAAAGGCTTAAAAAAGGGGCCGCCGGGGGTAATCGGTTCTCGGTGGTAGAAGCTGACGGGGATGACTTGATTCACTCTGATGGCAAAACCGCTGCGAAAGCGGTCAAGCTGATCCACCAATACAAAAATCTCGACAAGCCATTTTTTCTGGCGGTAGGATTCGTGCATCCCCATGTTCCCCTGGTCGCGCCTCGCAAGCACTTCGAACCCTATCCAATCGAAAAAATATCACTACCGCCGAAAGTGCCTGGAGACTGGGATGACATTCCCATGAATGCTGGTAACCGACGCACCTCACAAAACCTGCAGATGGATCTGGAGCAACAAAAGCGATTGATCCGTGCCTATTACGCGTCTGTCAGTTTCATTGACGAGATGACTGGCAAGGTACTCAAGGCATTAGATGAAAGTGGACAGCGAGAAAACACGATTGTCATTTTCACCAGTGATCATGGATATCACCTCGGCGAACACGACCTGTGGTCCAAGGTAAGTATCCACGAAGAATCTGCACGCGTTCCGTTGATTGTGAGCGTCCCGGGTCACGCCCCAGTTCGCTGTCGATCACGTGTAGAACTGCTCGATCTGTATCCGACCCTTTCCAAACTCTGTGGACTCAGTATCCCCGACAACATTCAAGGTTTGGATATATCCGCCATGCTGCAGGACCCGTCGCATGAGGTGAGGAACTCGATCCTTTGCAGCGGCAAGGGCAGGTTGTATCGCGAACGCAAATGGGCTTTGCTTGACTATGGAAAAACAGCAGAGCTATACGACATGGAAAATGACCTCAAGCAATACAACAATCTTTACAACGATCCTGAATACTCCGATGTCGCTGCCGATCTGAAGCAAAAACTGAACAACAGATTGGCTGAAATACCACCCGTAACAAACACAACGAATTGATCTCTCTGAGATGAACCAGATCAAATCAATCAAGATAAATAACGATCATGAAAAATGCTTACTTGAGCCCTCCGGATTTCTTGAATACAAGGTTTCCAGTGACCGCTTTGCTAGTGACAGCCGTCCTGCTTCTGACTGGAATCGGCGATCATTCCTGCTTCGCAGTCGATCACGTTGCCACGGTGGAATCTGACAACGTCGATGCCACCAGCCGACCAGCGAAACCCAACATTCTGATCATGATGGCAGACGACATGGGAATCGGTGATACCAGTGCCTATTTGAATGTACGGTTGTCTCCAACGAGTCCGCCTGTCAAAAAAACACTACGGACACCGAACCTCAAGCGTTTCACAAAATCGGCGATTGTATTCACCGATGGCTATGCTCCCGCCTCGATGTGCAGTGCGACGCGATACTCTCTGCTCACCGGCCGTTTCGCTCATCGGTCATACCTCAAGTATCAGGGATGGCTGCCTCACGGCCCCAACACGCCGATGATTCAGCAGGGACTGACTACTTTGCCTGAGATGTTACAGACCAACGGTTACCACACAGCCGGCATCGGTAAATACCATGTGGGCATGTCATTTGATAACGGAAAAGGTAAGCCGGCAGAAGATTTTTTCTTCCATGATGTCGACTTCACGAAGCCAATTCTGGATGGTCCAATGCATCACGGTTTTGACGAATACTTCGGTGTCACTGGCAACACCGAAGATCCACTCGACACCGAGCCACGCATCCTGATTCGCAATGACCGATTCACCTTCACTGACCACAGTCGGATGAAGCTGATCGGAATGAAGAATCGTGAAGGACAAATTCTGTCAGCACCCGACTGGGATCTCAGCAAACTCGGGCCACTGTATCTGAAGGAAGCGAAAGACTTCCTGACCCGGCAGTCAAACAACCAGTCACAACCGTTCTTTCTTTATTACGTCCCCAACGCCAATCATTTTCAACGAAATCCCAATGGGGATTACGCCGTTCCGGACGAGATAGCAGGAACCAGGATCAAGGGTGAAAGTCGTTACTCGGATGACTCTGTAGCGAATGATCGCGAGGACATGGTACTGGAAAATGATGTTGTCTTTGGCAACCTGCTTGAAACACTAAAAACCACGGATGACCCACGATGGCCTGGCCACAAGCTCGTTGAGAACACGTTGATCATCTTCACAAGTGACAACGGTCCCAATGTTGGAGACAATCTGGGTCCGAATCAGGAAAGTGGCGAACTGCGAGGAAAAAAAGCCAAGCTATGGGAAGGTGGCATCCGGGTGCCCCTGATGGTTTCCTGGCCGGCTGTGCTTGAAGGTGGAAAACTGAACCGCTCCATTGTGACCTTGACCGATCTTTACGCGACCCTTGCTCACATCATTGGCCACTCATTGAATCCTGAGGAAGCCCAGGACAGCCACAATGTATTCGCCTATTGGCGGGGAACACCTGAAATACAAGATACAAGACCACGAGTTTTCTTCTGTCATTTGGGGCCACCGTTTCTCAATGATGCGTTGGCTATTCGCCAAGGCGCCAACAAACTGATCGTCGAAGGTGGATTGACAATGCCCTGGGCGTCGGGAGGCTCACGTGGTGCCGCAAGTCCGATCGTCCTGTACAACCTGCAGCAGGATCTCTATGAAACAAAACCTCACGTCGATGCTTCATCCATTAACGTCGCAAATGGGCTAGCAGCCACGCAGTTACGAATTCACAACCGTGGCCATGCCAGACCACTGAATGCTGTGAATGACGGCCCACTGATTCAAAACCCCGGCTGGCATAACCTTCGAAATGATGTCACCGGTGAAGTTGGGTTTACCTTCCGATTACGAACAGGAGCAGAGAAAAAGGTCGTGACTCACCTAGGCATGTTTGACGATCACGACCGGGACAAACCCGTTCGTGCGGCTCGATCAATTCCACTGGACGACGAGCGTGACCAACCTTCAAGAGCCCCCCTCAGTGGCAAGAATCACTCTCTAGCGAATACGCATGTGATCCGACTCTTGACTAGCTCTGAAGGCAAACAGACGGAACTCGCCCGCTATGAGCTGAAACCTGATGAAGCAAGCGAGCTGCTGAACTCCTGTCTCTTATACACATCTCCGAGCCCACGAGACCGAGGCTGATCTCG
>CAJXTM010000686.1 GCA_913061385.1 uncultured Rhodopirellula sp.
CGGCAGCGTCAGATGTGTATAAGAGACAGGGTGGGCACTGCTTGCGTATGATCCGATTGTGAACTCTTGTAAGAGCTTCACTTGCTGAGCGACTTATCAGGACGGTATCAAAGAAGGCGTAGGTGTTGCTGTTTTGCCGTGTCTGTCTCTCGCTCGTACTGCTCTAGGCCTCAAGTTGTGATTTGGGAGACCGCTACGGCAAGACGCTCGATCTGGTGCAATTCGTTATAAGCTTGCATTGAGATCCGCAGAAAGGGTGCAGAGGCGGAGCCGAATTGAAAAATCGGTAGCTCGAAACCGTGCTCTTGGTACAGGATGCGTTGTAATTGGTCCGTTGCGTGCGTGGGGTTTCCCGTCTTAGGAAGTTGCGTTGCATTGAGAGGTATGGTCGCTAACGAGCCAATCATGTCATCACTGCTGGGGACATCAATCTGCAACTCATCGCAAAGTAATTTTCTGGCGGCCAGAGTTTTTTGGCGGTTCGTTTTGTAGAGTTCTGAAAGGCCGCCGTCGTAGAGTGATCCCATGAAATCAATGGCAGCGTTGACCGCAAGAATTGGTGTGGGATCGTACGTTCCTGTCCAATCGAATTCCACGCGAAAGCGGGAGCGATCCGAGCGGATTTGGTTCGCGCCATGACTAATGACGGTGGGGCGGATCTGATCTTGCAGTTCTGGTTTTACGAACAGGAAGCCGGATGCTTTAGGGCAACATAACCATTTGTGATGATTGGCGGTATAAAAATCAGGTGCCAAAGTAGCCAAGTTCAGTGGGAGCATGCCTGCGGCGTGTGCTCCGTCCACAAGCACTTGGCTACCATTCTTGTGTGCCAACGCAATGATTTCTTTGACTGGAAGAATCAGACCCGTTGGGCTGGTGACGTGGTCGACTAGTACCAGACGTGTGCGGGCTGTTATTTCTTGTTCGATTGCCGTGATCACATCTGAACTGGATTTCAGTGGGAATGGAATTTCCGCGACTGTGACTTTGGCTCCTGTTTTTTCTGCAACGTGCCGCGCTGCGTTGTTGCAGGCGTTGTAGCCATGGTTAGTGATCAGGATTTCGTCAAGCGGTTCCAGTGGAACTGAGTTTAGGACCGCATTCACGCCATCCGTGGCATTGCGGACAAAGGCGATGTCGGAACTCGGCGCGTTGATAAGTTGACCAATCGTTTGCCGTACTTGGTCTAGCTTTGGTTCGAGTTGCCGTTCGGGCGCAAGGTAGTGAATTGGATCTCGCTCAAGCTCGTCAATCAGGTCTCGCTGTTTCTGCAATACGATCCGTGGACAGGCACCGAAAGAACCGTGATTGAGAAAGTCAATCTCGGGATTGAGCTGCCAGTGGTCGCTGAGAAGCATGATTCTTCGGTTTCGCGTTCAGGGGGTGTGGATCGCGGGATGAGTCTAGAGGCACCGTGATTTCGGGATGTCGTGATTTTGGGATGTTGTGATTTTGGGATGTTGTTTTGGATCTGCGTGCTATCGTTGGATCGTTGATAGAGCCAAATTGATTTCACCCAGCACATCGGGATCACTCTCGCTGATCAAGCATGATTCTAATTCGCTGCCTGCGATTTGGCCGCCCACTCTGCCAAGGGCCCATGCAGAGGCGCCGCGTACTAGCGGTTCCGTGTCTCTGAGGCCGAGTTTGAGAGCAGGGACGTTAGCCTCGTGTTTTTGGTTACCCAGAACTATGGCTGCATTACGCAGGATGCCTCGACGTCGGGCTCTCCACAGTGGCGTCTTGCGAAAGCGGAGTCTGAATTCTTCTTCTCCGATCTCGAATAGCGTCCTCAGGTCCAGATGATCAAAGTTTGTCGATTTGCCGTCTGTCTGAGTTTGGGTTGCTTGGCGAGTAGGCTTGCGATTCCAGGGGCAGACTTCTTGGCAGACATCGCATCCAAACAGCCAGTTTCCGATGCCTTCCCGCAGTGCAACAGGGATGGCGTTACGATGTTCAATGGTCAGGTAACTGATGCACCGAGTGGCGTCGAGCACTCCTGGGGCTGGAAAGGCATCGGTTGGGCAAGCATCAAGACAGGCACGGCAATTTCCGCAGTGCTGTGTGTCATGGCTCTCGTCGTAGGGGAGTTCAATGTTGGTCAGGACACACGCAAGGAAGAAGTAACTACCTTGGTATTTGTTTAAGAGTAACGTGTTTTTTCCAGGCCAGCCCAGTCCGGCCTGTTGTGCAATTTCCCGTTCCATCAGGGGAGCCGTGTCCACGACCCCGCGAGCTAGTGATTCAGGTGAATGTTCGGTGAGGATTTTGCAAAGGTATTTCAGCTTCGGGTGGATGATGTCATGGTAATCCAACCCGCTCCAAATGTATTTGGCAATCCTGCCCTCACCTGCAGCGAGGGCTTGTGCAGATGCCGCATCATATGGATAGGCCAGCGCGATCATCGATTTTGCACCGTCAAGCACACCGTCAGGATGTTCGTAAGCCTTCTGCCGGTTTGCAAAGTAGTTCATTTCGCCTGCGTACCCTGCATCGATCCAGGCAATCAAATCGGGGTAGCCAAGCATGGAAACAGCGGGAGTGATTCCGAACTGAGAGAACCCGAGTTCGGTTGCTGCTTGACGCAGGGTTCTGACGAGTTGGTCTAGGTTGTTCACCGTTGGATTGTCTGCGCTGCCGTACGCGTTGCAATGCGGGCCTTGTTGTTCCGAATCGCATGACGGTAATAGGTTTCGAGGCACAAGGCAGCCATCGATGTGGTGTAAATTTCTCCACCATAACCGCCCCATACCGTGTTGGAAGACCAACGCCCATCAGGGCGTTGGGTTGACAGGAGTCGGCGTTGGAGAGAAGTGTTCCATTGACGCCATGCATCGTCTTGAAGTTGGTGCAAAGCCAAGGTCGCGTAGTACCAGTAATAGTAGTTGTCGATGCCGACACCCGGGGGTTGCTGCATCAGATATCTTTCTGCTTCTGCTATTTCTCGTTTTGGCACATTGTCACCGATGAGCAGGCGTGTTGCCAAGGCTTCGGCTGTCATTGTGCGCGTGGGCGCTTCACGCGGTCGGTAGGAGGCCAAGCCGCCCCTGCCAGCACGTACGCTTTTCAGGAAACGCTGGATCCCAGTCACTGCTTGCTGATTGACTGGAATTTTTGCACGATGGCCGGCGTCAAGTACCATCGCCTGCCAGCCAAGTTGGCTCAGATCCCCGTCCCGGTCATGTCGCGTATAACGCCATCCACCGGTGCTTGGTATCTGCATTTGTTTGGTATAAGCAATTGCCCGTTCTGCAGATACAAGTGCCGAAGCATCCTGCGTGATGGCAGCGGCTTCACACATTGCAAGTGCAGCAATCCCGTGGCTGTAAGTCGACGAATAGACTGACGTGCTGGGACCCGCTAGCGATCCGATGTTGTGAGAGGCTCGACTCTGCGAATTTATCAGAAACGCCAGACCTCGGTAGACGTTGTCAGCGTATTCTCCCTGCTGGTGGGTGTTGCCTGCCCCAATCATCGCCAAAAGAGCAAGTCCTGTGATGGCAGTTTCTGATCTGTCTCTTATACACATCTCCGAGCCCACGAGACCGAGGCTGATCTCG
>CAJXTM010000687.1 GCA_913061385.1 uncultured Rhodopirellula sp.
GAGATCAGCCTCGGTCTCGTGGGCTCGGAGATGTGTATAAGAGACAGCACCTAAGTTACGGTACGCAAACCAATCACGTTTCACCGCAATTTACAGTGATTGTCTCCGGAATCGCGAACCTGCGGGTGTTGACCACACATCTCTGAAAAGCGATACTGTGACGAACCGCGGGGGTGTCCTTTCTGGACTGAGAGTTTCGGACAGCATGATTCGAAACAACCCTTCGAACCTGATACGGGTCATACCGACGAAGGGAGCGAGACGGCAGCGTAAATTTTCTTTCGGACTTAGCCGTTCTCTCTTCTCCGAGTCTTTCCCCAATTGCAACTTAAAGGGAAGAAATGAATTCTCCAAAAATGCCAGTGTTGAACAATTTGAACAACGCGAATCAACGCGGTGATTTTTCGGGGCAGTTAACAGAGGATGTGGACAACGCTGAAGAAATCCGGGCGATTGAAAACGACCCCACACTCTTTCCGAATTCTTCTCGCATCTACATCAAAGGCGAAATTCACGAGGGATTGAAAGTCCCCATGCGGGAGATTCGCGTATCAGATACGGAGCATCCCAATGGAGAGATTGAAAAAAATGAACCCGTGCGAGTTTATGACTGCTCTGGACCTTGGGGAGATCCCGAATTCGAGGGCGATGTAACTCAAGGGCTTCCGGCTCTGAGAAGGAAATGGATTCTAGATCGGGCTGACGTCGAAGAGCACACGGGTCGCGAGATCAAACCAGAAGACAACGGTTATCTCTCCGAAGCACATTCGGAAAAATACAATCAGCTGAAAAAGGCAAAGAACCGACTCAAGGAATACCCCGGATTGAGACGCAAGCCTTTGCGAGCCA
This sequence comes from uncultured Rhodopirellula sp., assembly GCA_913061385.1. Taxonomy (GTDB): domain Bacteria; phylum Planctomycetota; class Planctomycetia; order Pirellulales; family Pirellulaceae; genus Rubripirellula. Next base: position 850 of record CAJXTM010000687.1, read on the forward strand.
AAGGCAGTATCGATGGCAATGCTGATTGGCATCCGGTTACACAGAAGTGGTATGCGGACCAGGGAATCATTACGCAGGAGATGGAATACATCGCCATTCGCGAAAACCTTGGGCGTAAGGAAGAGTTCGAGACGATTGCCGACAAGTACCCGAATCTTCGAGACCTACCGCCAGAAGCGTCCGAACGAATTCGGCAGTTATGCTCCACGCCCGACGGCTACGAAATGCCCCGGCCTTCCGAGATCGATCCGACCCAGCAGGTGGCCCGCAACCGCCTCGATCATCAGCACCCGGGACAATCCTGGGGAGCGATGACCCCTTCTTTCATTACTCCTGAATATGTGCGATCCGAGGTAGCCCGAGGTCGCGCGATTATCCCAGCCAATGTCAACCATCCAGAAAACGAACCGATGATTATCGGTCGGAACTTCCTGGTGAAGATCAATGCCAACATCGGTAACTCCGCCGTCACCTCGACCATCGACGAAGAAGTAGAGAAGATGCGTTGGGCGACAAAGTGGGGTGCTGACACAGTCATGGATCTTTCCACTGGAAAAAATATCCACGCAACACGTGAGTGGATCATTCGCAACAGCCCGGTTCCAATCGGGACCGTCCCGATCTACCAAGCTCTGGAAAAAACAGGTGGAAGCATTGAGGCGTTAACGTGGGAACTGTTCCGCGACACGTTGATTGAGCAAGCTGAACAGGGCGTCGATTACTTCACCATTCACGCGGGAGTGCTCAAAGCGTTTGTTCCGCACACAGCCAAACGGATGACAGGGATTGTTTCCCGTGGTGGTTCGATTCTGGCAAAGTGGTGTATTCACCACGAGAAAGAGAACTTTCTTTACGAGCACTGGGACGAGATTTGCGACATCTGCGCCGCCTATGACGTAAGCTTCTCGATCGGTGATGGTTTGCGTCCGGGCTCGATCGCCGATGCGAACGACTACGCTCAGCTCGCTGAACTGGAAGTCCAGGGTGAGCTGACCAAACGCGCCTGGGCCAAAGGGTGCCAAGTAATGAATGAGGGGCCCGGGCATGTGCCCATGCACCTGATTCAAGAGAACATGCAAAAGCAGATCGAGTGGTGCCACGAAGCCCCCTTCTACACGCTTGGCCCACTGACGACCGACATTGCACCGGGTTACGACCACTTCACCTCGGGTATCGGAGCTGCACAGATTGGCTGGTACGGTTGTGCGATGCTTTGCTACGTCACCCCCAAAGAGCACCTCGGGCTGCCCGACAAGAATGATGTTCGTGAGGGTGTGGTGACCTACAAAATCGCCGCCCACGCAGCTGACCTTGCGAAAGGACATCCGGCGGCTCAGATCCGCGACAATGCACTCTCCAAGGCTCGCTTTGAGTTTCGTTGGCGAGACCAGTTCGCCCTCGGACTCGATCCCGCCCGTGCGATTGAGTATCACGATGAAACCTTGCCTGCCGAAGGTGCCAAGACCGCACACTTCTGCTCCATGTGCGGTCCAACGTTCTGTTCGATGAAGATCACCGGCGACGTTCGTAAATACGCCGAAGAACAGAGCGTGGGAAGACAGCGAGGCGAAGCACAGAGTGCCGAACCACAAGACTCGCCGAGACAAGACGTGGAGGGACAAGACGTGGAGGGACAAGACGGCGGCCACCCGCGGGCTGTAATCCCAAAGGCGAAATAACTCCTGAGATCAACGAAACCATCTCCGACAATAAAACTGGCATCTGCATCGCCGGAGAAAAGAATAAGTGAGGTTCGTCAGTATCTAGATTAACGTTAGCTAGGTGCACGTTTCGGTCGAACAGCCCGAATCCGGCTTGTCCCCTCAAGCCCCCTGCCTCTGCAGTTCCGATTTCCCGCCGCCTACCACCTTCAATGGCCGTTTGTGAACACCACAAGCGGCCTTTCTCCTTGGGTTTCTGAAATACTATCTGTAACATCTGTTTGCGAAGTATTATGGTAGCTTGTGTAGCGTCATCGGCCCCACAGCAGAGGAAAGCGGGGTGCCCCAAGTTTCTCACCATGGCACGAAACGGAACCTGATTGCGAATGTCACTTCGAATTGCCAGCATCGCTATCCTTGCCCTCGGTTTTACCAGTGGTGATGCTGCGTTTGGCATCGAACGGGATGCTTCGATTAGCGGTTTTTTGAAGTCCCATTGCATTCGTTGCCACGGCGAGGAAACACAAGAAGGCAAAGTGGCTTTGCACAAGGCCACATTCGATTTCACAAAGCCCAAGACCTCGGCTCTGTGGCTTGAAGTTCTTGAGCAATTGAAGACCGGAGACATGCCGCCCACTGACCAAGAAAATCAGCCGAGCGAGTCAGAACGCAATTCGGTCATGGAGTGGATCAATCGTCAACTACTGACGGCCGGTTCGGGCGAGGCCTATCGTAAAAAGCTGCTCGCGCCGGAATACGGCAACTGGGTCGATCACGAAAAGCTTTTCTCTGGCGAGATCAAAACGCCGCCTTTCTCCCCTTCGCGTCTGTGGCGATTCAGCTCAGAAATTTTCGCATTCAAAAACTTTGGAAAAGCAAAGAGCCCTTTTAGCTATGTCACCTCGGAACGTGGGATCCGTGACTACGCGGCAATGTCGGTAGCAGATCAGAGCACGGTACAGATGACGATGATCGTGGCCGATGCGTTCCTGGCAGAGAGGGAAAAACGTGGTGACTTCAAGGATTTCGCGAACAACAAACCAATGCCC
>CAJXTM010000688.1 GCA_913061385.1 uncultured Rhodopirellula sp.
GTCAGATGTGTATAAGAGACAGGTCCACATCAAGTCAAAAACCAACAATCGACATCAGATTCGGACTTTCTTTTCCCTTCGTTGCAAGCATTTCTTCGCACGCCCTTAAACAGCCATTGCTTCGATGTTGGGTGACACTGGGTAATTTAAAACAAAAAACGAAGACTCACTCCTACCCAGTCTTCCCAACCTCTTATCGCCAGCCAAATCACCGTCTAGAGCCCCGCCTATCGGGCCAAATACACAATCCCCAAATGGTGTCAGTATCGACAAAATGCTGTCAATCAACCAACTTGGATTGAATGCATTCAGAATCACAACTCAAGCGGACTGAGCATTTCCCAACTTTTCAAGCCGTGAACGAACTTGAGTTCGTGAATCGTCTGCCTTGAAGAATTTAGAAATCAGATATTCAGTGTCCGCATCAACACGAGCGAGGCACACAAGGCAGGCATCGACGAGTTCCTTATCGTCATCTCGAACCGCCAACACGAGTCTGGGCATGATGCGTGGCGCGAGCGATCGCAACGAATCACCTTGGCTGCCAATCAACTCTAGAATGGGTGAGGGATCCCCTGCGAAGTAATCCAGTAATTTGGCAAGTTTGCGACGATAATTGCCTAATGGCAGATTCAATTCGACAGCGGCTTGCATAGCCGCCACAGCGATCCGCGGCTTACTTTTCCGACATAGGTCCAAGACACATGTTTCTAATTCAGGCGTGCATGTTCTGGCCTTCCCCAACACACGTGCTGCCAATGGCACCACATCAGGGTCACCAAATCGCGATGCATTGATTGCCGACTCAACTGCGCGCGGCGAAAGTCCATCGAGCTTTGCGAGTGCGTAACCTGCAGCGAGCGCGTAAGCAGGATCAGGGCCACTTAGCCAGGTTGCGAGCTGGCTCATATCTGCTTGTGTAGACGGGATAGTATCCGCGTCAAAGAGCAGACAGTTGCCCGACTTTTCCTCGGCCTCAAAAAACTTCCACGCCAGATCTGCAGTCTCTCGGGAATCGAGCCTGAGCAACGCAGCCCACTCAGGATTGACTTCATTACGGCACCGCGCGAACAGCGCCAACGCGTATCCAATTTCGACGGTGCTGTAATACCCTGATCTTGAAATCGACCAGCCTGCCCAACCTGCTTGCGACCACTGGTCGTCATAGAGACACGCTTCACTACCCAACACACCAAAACCGCAGCAGATAGGCAAGAGGTCGGAAGTGCGCGGCGATCTGTCCAATTCGGTTGCAGCGGGTACGACGTGCCAGTGGTGACATGAAAACTGAAACGCCAACTCCATCACCGTCCGAAGCGGATCATCAAGTGTTTCCCTTGCCAAGCGAATGGCTGCAGGACCATCTTCAGTCACAGGGGAATAAGTTGACGGATAGCCAAGTTCAGAGCCAGGAACAATCTGAACAACACACTCCGCCTGCTGCTCTGGCAACCTAGAGACGACTTCTGCCCGCGCCGTTTCAACCAGAGATTCCACGTTTGTATGATCGAGATTCAAATCTTTTAAATCAGTCAGGACGTGCGATTGCCGCACGAAGGCGAGCCCGATCTCGTCGATCGTTCTGCGCATCAGTAGTTCGATATCGACTCGTTGAAAAGTCGTTAGCGGCATCCGAACTTTGCGAAACCCAAACATGGCATCCAGTTAGTCAGTCATCATCTTTCCAGGCCTGTCAGTAAGGCATTGTCAGCCTCAAGCGTTTCCAGCGTTGGGAAATATAAGCGACGGGGGCAGAACCCACACATTCCCCTCAGCGGATGACGTGATTCTCAGCGAAACGACTCAAACTGGCAAGCGGCGCTCTGGAGAAGCTACCTCCTGACAATGAAACACGCTTGGGGTGGGCATGCAGTTTCAGGGTCAACCGTGTACGATATGCGTCCGTTGAAGCACGATTGCTCACCGCTTCGAAGCGATAAATCGATAGCGATAGCGATGCCAAGCTCGCTGCAAATCGTGGCCAAACACCGACTGACAATGATTTCTGACGCAACCAGCCCAAAACAGGCAAGCAGAGATGAACGGACAAGTATTCAGTGGATGCATTCCTGCGTTGATGACGCCCTGCACCAGCGAGCGAACCCCCAATTACGACGCCCTAGTCAGCAAGGCACAGGAATTGACGACCTTGGGTATGAATGCGGTGGTGTACTGCGGCTCGATGGGTGATTGGCCACTATTGACCAACGAACAAAGGATGGAAGGCGTTAGTCGGTTGGTTGACGCGGGAATCCAGGTCATCGTCGGTACGGGTGCTCAGAATACCGCCATTGCTGTTGAGCATGCATCGCACGCTCAGAAAGTGGGGGCTCACGGTTTGATGTTGATCCCTCGAGTCTTGTCCAGAGGAACATCACCCACGGCACAACGTAACCACTTTGCCGATATTCTGTCTGCTGCCGCGGGCTTGCCTGCTGTCATTTACAACAGCCCCTACTACGGTTTCGAAACCAAAGCTGACCTATTCTTTAATTTACGGGCCGAGTTCCCAAACCTAGTGGGATTCAAAGAATTCGGTGGCTCAGACGCGCTTAGTTATGCAGCTGAACAAATCACACATGCAGAAGATGAGATCGTGTTGATGGCAGGAGTCGACACTCAGGTCTATCACGGATTCGTTCATTGCGGAGCCGTCGGTGCGATCACTGGAATTGGCAATTGCCTTCCCAACGAAGTTCTGACGCTAATTCACCTGTGCCAACTTGCTGCCAAGGGTGACCCGGAAGCGAGGCGTTTGGCTCGAGAACTGGAAGAAGCATTGATCGTTCTGTCAACCTACGACGAAGGACCGGATCTCGTGCTTTATTATAAATATCTTCTCGAATTGAAGGGCGATAACGATTACAAACTGCACTTCAACGGTACTGATGCGTTGAGCGCTAGCCAGCGCGGATTTGTCGAAAAGCAATTAGCACTTTTCCAGAGTTGGTGGAATCAATGGTCTGGCAAAAGCTATGCAGAAAATCGCGAATCTGCTGCCAGCCAATGACTTTGACCAAGCGTTCCTGATTCGCTTCTGCGTCCCGATCGTCGCGGCGACACCCTCCAGGAACGCGAAAACCAACCGTGCCCCTTCACTTGCTCACTCGGTAATAGTCTGCGATGACCGGCGAAATTCATGCTGTCGACTCTCATACAGCGGGCGAACCGACTCGCATTGTGCTTGCCGGTGGGCCACAACTGGGGCATGGACCGTTATCAGAAAGGCTGACCATTTTCCGCACCAAGCATGACGCTTATCGCCGAGCCATCATCACAGAACCCCGCGGTTCAGATGTCCTCGTAGGCGGCCTGCTCTGTGAGCCGCACGACCCCAGTTGTCAGGCGGGTGTGATTTTCTTTAATAACGTCGGATTCCTTGGCATGTGTGGACACGGCCTGATCGGGCTGGTGGAAACATTGCGTGATCAAGGCAAAATTGATGTTGGAAAACTTCACATTGACACCCCGGTGGGCAAAGTTGCTGCGACTCTGCACAGTGATGGAGCTGTCTCTTATACACATCTCCGAGCCCACGAGACCGAGGCTGATCT
>CAJXTM010000689.1 GCA_913061385.1 uncultured Rhodopirellula sp.
CGAGATCAGCCTCGGTCTCGTGGGCTCGGAGATGTGTATAAGAGACAGAACCAGATCCTCAGCCTGATCTTTGGGAATGATTCCTTCGCCAACTGCATCAGCCACAGCTTTAGCAACAGCAGCCTGTGCAGGGCCGAACATTTGGACGACTTGCTTAAAGCCCTTGATCGTAACCTTCGTGATCATGACAGTCGAAGGCTTGACCGCTACGTTGGGCTCGAGGACAGCCAAAAGATTTGTGTGACCTTCGCTTTGAGTGGACAACGCGTTCGCGAACGCAACACCAACGGGTCCATCTTTGCTGCCAATCATCAAGTCAATGTGTGCGACTTCGTTACCATCACCGACCAGTGCTTCACCAACGTGGAATTGCATGAGGGGACCTAATTTGAGCGAGTATTGGAATGAGGAAACTGCTAGAACCCACCCGACCCCGCCGTCTCGGCGATCATCTCAATCGAGCCAATTCATAAAGCAATAGAAGAAACGGTCGCTCCCGCCGCAGTCACTCTGCCACCGCGAACGTGTCGCTGCAAAAATGGCGGGCGGGAAAGAATCATTTCCAGCCGAAGAAAGTAGCAAACCACACCAACGATGCAACCACCCGCAGACCCGAACCGGCCCCGTAATCACAGCGAAAGCTCCGCTGGGACGGTTGTATTGATTGGGGCTTCCATCCGCTCAGCAGCACAATCAGCCAAGCGAGCCGGCTTTCACGTTCTAGGAATCGATCATTTTGGTGACGTCGACACTCGTCAGGCATGCCACGAGTTCTCGATTCTCAATGAATTCGTGACTAATCCGGAACTCATTTGCCGTTTTCGAAAATTCCCGCACTTTGTTGTCGGAGGGATCAATGCTGCACACGATTTGACTGAGTTCCGCCTGAACTCCCCCGCCAACGAAACAGACAGCAAGGTGGCCTCTCTGCCAAGCACCTCAGATTCCGCTCGCTGGGATAATACGAATTGGCTTGAAAAAATGAGTGCAGAATGCGGGCTGAGCTTCCCAAACAGCTTCCATTCGCGGGCTCCCAACGAGGAACCACCCCGCATTCCCGGCAAGCGTTGGCTCCGTAAAATGAAACAGTCCTGCGGCGGTTTAGGGGTTCGTTGGCACACGCCGGTCGCCCCCTGCATACCTGCAGACTCTGGTACAGAATTGGTATTGGCCAACACGGGCATACCGGCCCCAGAAGACACACTGAACAGAGAAACGAGCTACTTTGATAACCAGGTGTTTCAAGAGTGGATTCCTGGACGTCCTCATGGCGCGACCTTCATCTGCAATGGTAAAGACTGCCGTCTTCTCGGAGTCTGCCGATCCCTGTTCACTCGTCTTGGTGATCTGCCATTTGTTTATCGTGGCTCTTTTGGCCCTGTCAGCATCCCCCATGCCCTCAGGCAACGCCTCCAAACTCTTGGCCTTAACATCACTCGAGAGTCGGGTCACCGCGGCCTGCTGAACATCGATTTGGTGATCAACCGCACAGGCAAGACCTTTGTCCTCGAAGTCAATCCGAGATGGAGTGGTTCGAGTGAACTTATCGAACGATGGATGCAGAATAAAAAATTAACGGACTCATTATTTGGATCAATGCTCGAAGCTTGTGACGGTTCACCGCTGGATCGCTTCAATCTTTTCACTAGCGAAACACCCAAGTTACCGGCAGCACCTTGGTTAGCGGGCCCCCGGTACCTCAAACGAATTGTCTTCGCCCGTCACAGATTTCAGTTTTCGCGAAAACACCTCGCGTTATCAAACAGCACATCAAACAATGCCATGAATCAACCCACCCTGTCCGATTTCCCAGCTGAGGGAACATGGATTTCCGCGGGTGAACCAATCTGCACACTCGTGTCTCAGATACCTGGCAAAGCGTTCGGCAACTCATCGCATTCAGATAACGAAAAAGGCCCAATGCATCAGCACTGGGCCTTTTTACGTCGCTTGCTTGGGTCAGCTCATGGATGAACGTTGAATTCACGCACCCGAGAATGACACGTATTTATTCTCCACGTTCATCTGCATAAGAGTTGATGCGGTACATCTCCATATCGGAAATATCATCGTTCAAATGCAATGAACCGTCCTGATCGAAAAGCAGGATCATCCCCGGTTCGTTCAAGTCTTCGGTGATACCAAGTGGTAGACCACCATCAATATCAACGATCGTCGTTTCGCTGACGAACTGCACCGGCGGCGTTTTCTTGACTGCCATTGTGATTGGGTCAACGACGTCCGCGTGATCTGCTTCGACGCTCAAAGTAGCACCTTCGAACAACTCCTGAACACGAACAGGAACCTTGGCATCAAAGCCAGCATCGAAGTTGCACGTCGCTAAGGTAGCTGTTGGTATATCACGCATGTAATGTACTTCCTTGCCATCAACTTCCCAGACATTTACTTTCCCGGCCGTGACTGGGCCAACGTAATACTCTTCCACCGTGGAAATACTGACAGGCTTGGAAGGCGTACTCCACTCACTCCATTTCTTCGACATTTTTGTCCTGTCATCAATCGTCTTCACCGCTGACATCATGTCTTTCACCCGTGCCGCCACATCCGCATCCAATGTATTGAGTTGTGGTTGCATGATGGGGAATCTTGGAAAGTTTGGATCATCAACTGCATAGCGGATGCTGTACACGTAACGGCGGCCAATGCGAGGGCTTTGTGGATTCTTAAAGTTAAAAAACTCTTCGGTATTAGCAAAGTCATAGAACCGAACAAGTTTGTACTCCGGTGGATTTGGATCGAACCCACGCCCCATCATGGCCATGCCCATCCCCATGCCCATGCCTCCGCCCATACCTTCCATATCTCCCATGCTCATGTCGCCCATGCTCATGTCGCCCATGCTTCCCATGGAGCCTCCACTGTTACTCCCCGAACTTCCTGGAGAAGCCAAGACGGTATCATCGTCTCCTTCGAAATTGAACATGGTTGGTTCATCGTCGCCATCATCTGCCGCGTTGACCCGCCTCTCAAGCTCGTCGCGAGACAATGACGGAATCAGAGGGTGAGACGCATAAGGTCGGTAATCATCGAGCAGAACAGGCGGCAACCAGAGTGACAATGCATCATCGCGATAATCGTCTGGGACAATCTCTGGCGCGAAGCCAGCCCACTTACGGGCAGCTAACTCGGTTAATAGCTTGCGGTCCCAACGGAGTTGAACCCAATCTTCTTTCTTGAGTTCTTCGACTGCTTTATCGGTCACATCGGCGCGTCTGATCTGCATGTCGCAGAACATCGGTGAATCCCTGCCTGGCGTGTATCCCTGGCTATCACTGAGTGCCAATGAGTATTGCTCATAAATTTCTTTGTAAGGCACCACAGCAGTGCCAACAATGAATCGGCCGAACGTCGGAACTGGCTTGATTTTGTCCTCGGTCAATGGGCGATACCCAAAGTCAAATCGGCCATCAAACTTGCGAGTTGGCCCATCTGAACCGGTCGAATCTCCCATGCCCATGCCTTCCATACCCATGCCTTCCATACCCTGTCTCTTATACACATCTCCGAGCCCACGAGACCGAGGCTGATCTC
>CAJXTM010000690.1 GCA_913061385.1 uncultured Rhodopirellula sp.
CAGCCTCGGTCTCGTGGGCTCGGAGATGTGTATAAGAGACAGGGGTGACGCGGATGCCTATCTTGGCAAATTAAGAGGCGCCATTCGCGGGAAATTAAGGTAGGAATTCAGCCCCAACTTGAATCATGGCCATCAGAGCCCCAAAGTCTCAGAAACGCAGTGCCTTAGAACGGAAACTCATGCTCGCCCCCTGGTCCCTGTCGCAACCGCTCTGCGCCGAATACCGCGGTCATCGGAATCACACCATAGACATGTGGAAATAAGGCTCCGCCACGTGATGCCTCCCAACGCAAAGACGCTCCCAAGCTGCCGCCATCAATACTGACCAACATCAGATCATCGCGTCCCGAGAAATAGCGTTTCGCGGTTTCTTTCACCTGATCGCTAGACGAAAGATGGATAAACCCATCCGTCAGATCGATCCCAAAACCAACCAACCCCTGCGAATCTAGGACTTCCTGCCATTCTTCGCAGGACAATATTTTATACAGTCGTTGGGTCATTCTATATCTTTCAATTTTGTATTCGTGCAATTCAACTGTACACGGCACATTGAAGACCACCGGTGGAAAGGCTGCGATCCTAGTAGTCCCGCAAACCGCAATCAGAACACATTGGGGCAGCAGTGCCTGAGTGGTAATCACAAATCCTCAGACAAGCGACACGGTCGCACCAAGAACATGCCTTCGGTTACGATGCGAGTGCTTATCCCGCAAGGGCATAACCCGACGTGCACACGTCATCACTCGGATCGCGGTTCGCGTTCCCACAGCTTCCTTACAAAGAAGTCAGCTTGACGTCGACGTGCATAAGGATGCCCAGCGGCACCATGTCCAGCGCCTGGCACAATCAACTGGACAAAATCTTTATTCGCTTTGATGAGTGCATCAACCACCTGCATGGTACTGGCTGGATCAACATTTCGATCTAACTCACCCCAGATCAGCATCAGATCACCCTGCAAGCGATGAGCCTGTGTGACATTCGACTGCTGCTTGTAGTGAGGGCCGATGGGCCACCCCATCCATTGCTCGTTCCACCAGATTTTGTCCACACGATTATCATGGCAGCCACAGTCAGCCACGGCTGCATGATAGAATTCTCCATGGGCAAGTAGCGCTCTCATCGCACTCTGACCGCCAGCCGATCCGCCCCAAATACCGACTCGCTCAAGATTCATTTCGGGTCGCTTCTGCGAGGCTGCCTGGATCCATGCAATGCGATCAGGAAAACCACTGTCGCCGAGGTTCTTCCAGCAAACATCATGAAATGCCTTGCTGCGGTTACTCGTTCCCATGCCATCCATTTTCACAACAATGAACCCCAACTCTGCCATGGAATACAACTGTGTTTGCAATCCAAATGATTTGGGAACAAAGGATGAGTGCGGTCCGGCGTAGATCTGCTCAAGAACGGGATACTTCTTGCTGCGATCAAAGTTAGTTGGGCGGACGATAATCCCGTGAATATCAGTCTCCCCATCCCTGCCCTTGGCGACAAAGCGTTCAGGCGGTTGCCATCCGGTGGCAACCAACTGATTCATGTCTCCCTGCTCTAGCATGCATATCTGTTTGCCAGTCACCGCATCTCGCAGCACGGTCACGGTAGGCATATCCACCCGCGAGTAACGATCCAGCAAGTACTTCCGATCAGGTGAATACTCCCAAGTATGATCCCCATCACCAGCGGTCAATCTGACCAGATTTCCTGTATCCAGATCGACACGAATCAAATGCCGGTAATAGGGGTCCTGCCCGGCATCCAAACCAGAAACTTCCAAATCAATTTCCCTCGCCTGCGAATCTAAACCCAGCACTTTTCTTACGACCCAGTTGCCCACGGTCAGTGGTCGTTTCACAACCCCGGTATCACCGTCAAGCAAGTACAGGTGGTTCCAACCGCTGCGTTCACTCATCCAGATCAGTTCGTTGGTGTCGTTCAAACGGCGAAAATACGATTTACTCGAGTAGCAAACAAAAGTTTCAGGATTCTCGTCGATCATCAGCTTTGCTTTTGCCGAAGTGGCATCGACAGACACGAGGGCTAAACGTTGGTGCCCGCGTTCGTTGTGCAGAAATGAGAACGAAAGGCTGTCTGATTTCCAAGCCAAGTCGCGTGTGCTGTATGGATTCGAAAAGTCAGTGTTATCGACCAGCCTTGGATGCCAGTGCTCTGCCAACGAAAACAACACAGGGCGTTGTTGATCGATCCGATCCCCCGGCTTGGCATAAGACATCGTCAACAGTTTCGCGTGAATCGAATCACGCGGTGCCGATTCAATGAGATGAATCGTACGCTTCAACCCAGGGGTCAGCCGCATCACAACAAAGTGACTTGAATCAGGCGACCACCAAACTCGGCCCTGATAAACTTTCTCCGTACTGCCGTCGTCTGTCAGTTTTCGTTCTTCACCAGTATCGAGATCTCGCAACCAAACATTTGAATCACGAATCGCGATCGACCATTTTTGATCTGGCGAACGATTGGGACCGGCATAGCGGCGCGCGGGATCCGAAGATTTGGCGTGAGACTTCGATTTGGCTTGAGCAGCCCCATTGGTCTGGGGAGGAGTTGTTTTATCATCAATAATCGCGAACTCTTCGTCGTGAGCAGCAACAAATACGGCAACACTCCTGCCAGACATATCCTTCAATAACCACGAGTCACCAGCGAAGGTTGAGATTTGGCGTTCGCTGCCCGCCCCCACCGAACCATATTGTCTTGAGTCGCCATTCGACATAACCCAGTAAATATCCAGAACCTTATCCAAACGGTTCTTGAAACAAATGGGGGTTCGCTCGCCTTGGCTGTTGCTGCGGACCACACTCATTTCTGCTGGCAAACCTTCACGTGCCCCCACGCTCCCTGACTTTGCACTGGAGATCAAATTCCCGGTCGGCAAACTCAGACTCCAGTCCCGCCCCGCGTAACGGAACTCGCATCTTTTTGCATCTGGTGAAATACTGAATTCAGCGAGCTTCAACTTTGTCACATCGACCTTACGCTTCAGTTCCTGCGAAAGAATCCGACTCAGATTATCGTGGTCAAAAACTGGCATACGCTTCCCGGCCAGTGCATCGACCAAGACATACTCGTGGGAATCAATTCCAGTTTTCACCCGATACCAAAGTTTCTGATCAGCATCGAACCAATTTGGTTTAACCAGATCACGAAAGACAAGATTTCGTACTCTGGTTGGATAGGTTTTTGCCCGCTCGTAGTCGCTCTTCCGCCCCTGTGCTGAAACCGAGGGAATCAATAACAACAGAACAAGCCCGCTAAAACACCAACTGAAGTGAGGGCGAAGTGATCGCCCACTCAAAAAGAACGCAATCATTCTCATGACTCCGAGGGAAACCTGTGAACTGTGAATCGTCGAAAGCAAGAGCCATCAAAGTCGCGTCGAGTCTCACCAGAGGGACACAATCTTGCGTTTGCTGCACCGTACTCGAGCAGATTATTGCCATCCAAACTGCTTCGAAGAAACCTCAGTCCTGTCTCTTATACACATCTGACGCTGCCGACGACTCCTTACGTGTAGA
>CAJXTM010000691.1 GCA_913061385.1 uncultured Rhodopirellula sp.
CTACACGTAAGGAGTCGTCGGCAGCGTCAGATGTGTATAAGAGACAGGCCCAGTAGCTATTGCCGGGTGAGGCATCACCAATGAAATCTTGACCCCAACGATCAAATACATGGCCCCATGGATTGGCAAAGGCAAAGTTGGCAAACACGCCAAACTTTTTGCTTTTGGGATGGTATTTCCAAATACCGGCCTCGCTCAGGCGTGTCAGACCGTAAGGACTCTCAACTTGGGAATACTTGAAAGTTCCCTCCTCAAAGTAAAGATTCCCGCCCGGACCCCACTCAAAAGCAGCGATCCCATGGTGTGAATCTGCAGTGTCAAATCCAAACAGTTCACGTACCTTGGTATCGGCAACATCATCACCATCTGTATCCTGCATGAACAGAATGTCTGGTTGCTCGGCAATATAGGCTCCACCATTGCCTAACTCGAATCCGGTGGGCTGATGCAATCCGCTCGCAAAAACTTTGCACTCGTCAGCATCTCCATCCTGATCGATGTCTTCGAGAATCAGGATCTTGTCATCCATTTTGGATTTAGGCTGCCAGTGCGGATACGATTCCATGGTGGCAACCCACAATCGCCCCTGATTGTCAAAGTTGAGAGCGACTGGATTGGCTAGCTCGGGGAATTGTTCTTCTGATGCGACCAGTTGAATCTGGAATCCGTCGTGCATTTCGAACAGCTTCAGTTGTTCTTCCGCCGTCAAGTAATCAAGAGAACCGAGTTTGCCTCGCTTCGCGTTGGGGTCGTTTGGGCCACCCACGTTTGTTTTCGGGGTGATGAAGGAAAGCGTGTTCGAGTCATCAATGGGATCCTCCACATCCTTACCACTGGCAATGGCCCAAATTCGGGCATCACGGTTAGCAGTCATTTGATCCAGAATGACGCGTTCTCGTTCCATCACGTCTGTGTTGTTATAGGTTCCGTCACTACCTGCTTTTCCGCGTGCTCCATAAATTGAAAAACCGTTCACAGCACGATAACGATGCCACCAATGAAAACTCTTATCATCCACTGCTGCTTTCACTGCAGGGTCCAATGACTTTGGACCACCTTTTCCAAAGAGTGCTACATCCAATATCGGTGCCAGTGCAGCGTAGCCAGCATCATTCAGATGGGCACCGTTAAGCGTCAAACGCTTGGCGTTTTTTTCAAAAAGCGCAAGGGTTGGGGTGAAGACGTCCGCAAAACCTGCGTCTGTCTCTTTTGCAGCATCCGCAAGAGCCTGAGTGTACTTTGCCAATCTCGCGTTGTGTTCTTTTCCATTGGGTAAGTTTGGATCACCTGTGTTTTCAAACGCGATTGGTGAGACAAGGATTACCTGCGGCGTCCCTTTACCAAAGTCCTTTGCTTTGGTTTCCTCTACCAACTTTTTAATATCGCTCCTGAATTTGGCCAACCCAGCGTCACCGTCAAACGACTCATTGAAACCGAAAAAATACATGACCACAGAGGCTTCGCTGTGGGATAAGTGTTTGTCAGGATCACCAAAGTTCTCGGATCGAATGCGTTCGTACGGTTCGTCACCGGGGAAACCCAGATTTCGTACACTTAGTTCCATTTCTGGATAACGCTGCTGAAGAAGCGATTCCCAATAGTTGTGGTGTTGCATCCGCTCACAAAGAGCGTTGCCAACTAGGCAAATATGATCGCCTTTTTTGAGTTCAACGTCTGCGGCAATCGCAACAGAGGAAATCAAACCAGTAGCGAATAGAAAAGCGGCGCCGAAGAATTGTCTTTTCATGAGAACTTACTACGAGGGGTCATAAGAGAGGCCGGGGTAAGTCTGCTTTGACTCACCATCGGCAATCAGAGTGGTTGGTTGGGCCAACGTTTATGGGTGCATTTTATCAGCGTTGGGATGGGAATCCAGATGGTACTGTGGTCATCCTGCGGCTCACGCTGGTGTTGTTGGTTACCGGGATTTCTTTTTAAGTTACTTACAATCCCGAAATAACAGGCGAAATGTCTCTGGTGAGCCGCCTTTTTCTTGCAATGGTGGTTGTGATTAATCTGCCTTTTCCTTTTTCACGCAATACAGTGCGGCATCGCTTCTCAGGAAAAGGCGGTCGTCAACAATGGCAGGCGTCGCATTGAATCTTTCTTCCGGACTTCCCAGTCGATTCGTTGCAATTTCTGTGTATTCAGGGCTTGCAGCGAGAACGAGGACGCCAGCATCGCGTGTGGTCAGGAACAAGTTCTTTCCATCTCCAATAATCGATGCGTAAACGCGACTTCGTGTTGGCATGCGCTCGCGGAACATCTCTTCCCCGTCTGATGCCCGCAGGCATAGTGCGATGGCTTTATCATGTGACCAATACAGATAGCCGTCATCTAGAATAGGGCTCGTCACATTGGCACCTCTAGGAACATCCCAAATTAAGTTCGTTTCGGTCACATCACCACGACCACCTGCCTTTACGGCAAAAGTCTTGTTGCTACGACCACCACTGCAATACAAAGTGTCGCCCTCAGTAACCACGCACGGGACCACGTAGTCCTGAATCGCTTCACATGACCAAAGCTGGTCGCCGGTTTTTGGATCCATACCGAGGATTGATCCCTTCTGGTTGATGATCAATTCCCTGTTTCCATTCGGCAGCGTGACAATGGTGGGAGTCGTCCACGCACGATCGATGTTTGCTGTCCGCCATCGAACTGAACCTGTTGCTTTGTCCAAGGCGTAGACAGCGCCGTCTTCAATTGATGCATTCATGATGACGACATCTTCAAATTCAATGGGACTCGCCGCCGCGCCAAAACCGGCAGTTCCGCTGCCGACACTGGTTCGCCATTTGAAGTCGCCATTGTGAGTCAATGCCACAATTCCAGATGGCCCAAAGGAGGCAAAAACATATTTGCTGTCGACGCAGGGAGTTGGTGAGGCGTATCCGTGGTCGGCAACTCGTTTGGTTATCGCTTGTTCTGCTTCTGCTGCTTCAAGTTCGTAGTCCCAGAGAATATTGCCGTCTGTGACTGAAAGGCATACTACATGAAGTTTTAACTGAGCACGTTCTCCTGGTGACTCGATTGCCTGACCGTAGCCAGAGTATGTGGTTAGGAAAACTCGGTCTCCGTTGATCACTGGACTGCTGGAACCTTTGCCTGGCAAGGTAGTTCGCCATGCTAAATTCTTGGTGTCACTCCACGTGGTCGGTATTCGCTGGCCAGCAATTCCTGTGGCACCGCTTCCGCGAAAACGAGACCATGTTTCTTCGGCTTGGAGAGTTGTCGAGATGCTAAGCAAGCCTGCGATCAGGATCGGTCTTAAATAAGTCATCGAGTACACAATGCGGGCGGAAGCGTAGGCTGTAAGAATTCTAGGTTTAAGTAAATTGTAGCGGCGCATCCTACTTTGGGAGCGATATTTATTTTACGCTGGTAGCTTTGTGAAAGCCTAAGTCCAACAAGAATGCAAAACATGCAAATCACCACCAAGCGAGTTGATTACTCGAATCCTGATGATTGCCGCGATTTGATCTGTATGCAGAGCTGTCTCTTATACACATCTCCGAGCCCACGAGACCGAGGCTGATCT
>CAJXTM010000692.1 GCA_913061385.1 uncultured Rhodopirellula sp.
CACGTAAGGAGTCGTCGGCAGCGTCAGATGTGTATAAGAGACAGCGGCAAGGGTGATTTGTGTCTCTACGAATGAACTGAAAACGAGAGGACAGATGACTGCAACACTCATTCCACCTACTGCACCACCAGTGGCCATTGCCATGTAGAACGATGTCAGATATTTACTGTCAGGCTTGCGACTCACCAATTCTCCATGGCACAACATGCAGATAAAAAAAAGCGCAAGAAGTGACATTGCGGTGTGCACCAGCATGTGATCACCGTAGTCATACCATAAAAACTCAGGGTCTGACCTCGGGAAATAGTCATCCATCAGCTCCAGATTTTCATGATTCAGGAAAGCGAATCCGATGACTACCGCAATAGCCCCGATCGACCATAGGCGAGGCAAGTATATGTTCGAAAACTCAAAGTTTAAAATGAATGTCAGCAAGTACACACTTAATGGAAGCACCCACAGCAATGGTGAAACTGTCATTTCAAGACAGATATGATTCGAAACCGACAACAGTGCAAATGATCCCACCGCTGCAAGCCCTAGCCAAGAAACCCAGTCTTTACGAGTCACCTCACGCACAAGCTCGCCAGCCTCCCTGTCGTCTGGTGAGCTAGCCACCGAAACCAAAGTCGCATCTTCCGAACGTAAAAGAATCAGGCTCATTCCAGCACAAAAAAAAGCAAACGCGACAAAACCGCCAGCCCACACATATGCCTGCATGGAACTGCCCAACAATGGCTCAATAAGAAACGGAAAACTCAGCAAGGCAAAGAGAGATCCAGCATTCGACAGAGCGTACAATCGATAGGGTATTTGTCCGGGCAATTTTGCCGCATACCACGCTTGCAAAAGAGGTGCTGTTGCAGACAACAGAAAATAGGGCAACCCGACATGCACCAGCAGCACAAGCACAATCCGTAAAGTGGGCTGGTTTCCGTCCCTAGGTTTCCAGATTTCATCTGGAATGATCGGCAAAAAGCTGAGACATGAAACCACCAGGACCATGTGCGTTATCACCTGAGCCCTCAAAGACAAAATTCGGTTGATTGAATATGCGTAGGCATAGCCAGCCAACAACATGATCTGAAAAAACATCATGCAAGATGTCCAAACAGCTGGTCCACCACCAAACCACGGCAGGATCATCTTGCTGATCACTGGCTGAATCTGGAACACCAGAAAGGCGGAAAACAGCGTCGCTAACGCACAACAAGTGGTGAATGGCAACGCAAGCCTGGCTTTGACCAAGGGTGATTCGCATTGATTTTCTTGCACTTTGAAATCCCGGTCCACTAGCACAGTAATGACATTTGTCAGATTTACATCGGATGTTCTAATTGCATGGAACTGGGCACGAAAGTGTGGAATGAAGATACTGCACAACATTCCATCTCATTCCATCTCATGCCAACCAAGACGACGCATTGAATTGTTACACCTCTTTTTATCGAGTCGCGTATGCCTAGTACGTAACCGATTACGAATCCACACTACCCGGGCGCTTGTACCGCAGCGAACGATTGTGCGGAACCTCCACCGTAGATCCTGATCCCAATAAGGTATTGGAAAAGGAAGTGATTTTTACTGACTTGTTCTCAGATAACGTGGTTTATTGCTGGGTTTCCGGCAAAAGCTGACGTAATTCCCAAAGCGCCCGCTCACTCCGCACAGGCGATCTACCAACCCTTTCGGATGAAATACGAATTCTTACAATGGTCACATGTTTCAACTCCGCTGCACCGTCCGAAATTGCAATTCCACGTTAAAGCCACAGGACAATGAACTCGTCTGTTCCAGTGGTCATCATTTTGACCGAGCGAAAGAAGGGTATTGGAGCCTCATCCAACCACAGGATCGCAAGTCAACCAAACCAGGTGATACAGACACTGCGGTCCTAGCACGTCATCGATGGCTCGAACGCGGCTACGCCCATGAGTTGATCAAATTTCTTGATCCATGGACAACGAAAGCACTTGCCCGTTCAAAATCACACGAACCCAGAATTCTTGATTTGGGCTGTGGAGAGGGTTCGTTCGGACCTGCCCTGTTTGGGACACACCCAAATGGGTATTGCGGCATCGACTTATCGAAGCGTGCTGTCCGTCTTGCAGCACGCAGTTGGCCTGAGGCAACTTGGGTGCTTGCAAACGCTGATCGCATTCTGCCAATCCACGACGAAAGCATTGACTGCGCCATTTCATTATTCGGTCGGCGACCCGTGGCCGAAATCGCTCGCGTATCGAAGCCTGGTGCCATGTGCATCATTGCAGTTCCTGCCGAAGATGATTTAATCGAACTGCGTGAGAAAACACAAAAAACGGGGCACCGTCGGAGTCGGTGGGAAACCATCGTCGATGAATTCAACACCGCAGGTCTGCAGTTTCAGGAACACCAACTCTGGAAACAGCAACTGAACCTCGACCGCGATGCGATTACCGATGCTCTTGCGATGACCTACAGGGCAGTCAGATACTCGCAACAGGCAAGACTGGAATCCGTCACCAATATGCAAGTCACGCTCGCCGCCGACGTGCTACTTTTCCAGCGTGCCAAGTGATTTACGAGGGGAAGCTTGCAGTTCCCCCTTCTGGCTACCAATCCGTTTCCGGTTGAAACCAGCAAGCAGAGCAGGGGTATCTCCACACTCATAAAAATCGACAACCACAAAATTCGGAAAACGCTTCGTCGCTCCCTCACATCCTTCGATACGAGGCCTGAGAATGGTTGAATCATTGGCTCGCATTGCTAACCCTTTTCCAGCGACTGGCCGCGTCAAAAAGTGATTCATAATGAACAGTGAATTCGATTGATCTCCACGATTGCGTGTGTACGAGAAGTCAGCGATCTGCTTGACCGAAAAATGCGTTTCCTGACAAAACTCCCAGACATTGTGATATCCACGCCATTCACCACCACCCGAATCAGTAAACACAACCAAACGCTTATCCTCTTCGATCATGTCGTTGATTTTTGGCCAGGGACGTCCACTGTCCTGATGGTGCATCAAACTTAGAAGATCGGATTCCTCGAGCGATTTACGTACCGTAGTGGCTGGTGCATAGCACTCGAGGATCAAAGTCAGAATCGCATCCGAATGTTTCTTCATGAATCCCTTGATTTCAGCGAGACCGGTTTCGAGTGGAACCTTGCCCAAAAGTGCCGAACCGTGCATCAAGAACGGTTTCCCATCAATCATGTGAACATCAAGCATCAGTCCGCGAACACCATCCTCTAGCTGCCGGGTGATCCCATATGATTGATTCGGGAACCACCAGCCCTCGACTCGATTTGACATTGCATTATGCGTTACCAACCACGCTATGCGATCATAACTAGCCTGACGATAGCCAGGCAGCTTCTCTGGATAGTTAGCACTAGCACCAACAAGCCCGCCCTCACTCTTGCCCATACGTGCAGAAGATTCCTCAGTATCAGCAGCCGTGCTCTTACCCTTCATAACGGAACTGGTTTTCTTCCTAGCATCCACCTGTCTCTTATACACATCTCCGAGCCCACGAGACCGAGGCTGATCTCG
>CAJXTM010000693.1 GCA_913061385.1 uncultured Rhodopirellula sp.
TCAGCCTCGGTCTCGTGGGCTCGGAGATGTGTATAAGAGACAGCCGTACAAGTCATCCGCATGATGCTCCTCGTGATTGGGTTGCAGCAACGGTGAGGTTGGTGAGACATTCGGCGGTAATTCGGTCTGGCTCATGGGAACTCACGGGTAATGAATTATCTGCTAAAAACTATCGAACGAGCAAACGACGGAGCTGATCAGGAAATCAACGCCTCGACTTCGCAAATCCAAGTTTCACTCTGGTGAAAATAGGCGAACCTGCGATGATGAGAGGAACGATTCATGACGACACAACCAGTCCGATTCCCATCCTGCACGCAGAAGATACCGTGATTTCCGTTTTCAGGGACCACGAACTCCAATCAATTTTAAATACCGCTACCAGTGATTTGAACATGCAGCACTCCTCTCCTGTCCTGAGCCCCGCGACAGCACCGATGGACGACCTGTGCAATGAGCTTGCCCGGATCGCCAATACGATTAATAAGGTTAGCGACTGGCCTTCAGAATCACTTCGCATCTGCGGTGAACGGGGTGTCTATCGCTGGTTCCTTTCAGAGGAACACGGCGGCTACGGCTGGTCAGCCTCAGATCAGATCCGAGGTTATCTGCGTCTGGCTCAAGCCGACCTGACAACCACTTTTGTGATCACACAGTATATGGGGGCAGTTCGTCGAATTGCTGCGAGCGGGAACACAACGGTCATTGCAACCTGGCTCGAAAAGCTTGCAGATGGAACACAATTCAGTACGGTTGGCATTAGCCATCTGACGACCAGTCGTCGCCACCTGAGCCAGCCTGCATTGCGAGCGGAAGAAGTTGCTGGTGGTTATGTACTCGATGGTATTGCGCCATGGGTGACCGGAGCACCGCACGCAGATCTTTACGTTGTTGGTGCAACGCTTCCAAACAACGATCAGGTACTGCTTGCAGTACCATCCACGCTCAACGGCGTCATAGCTGGCGCCGGTCACGAACTGGTAGCACTATCGGCAAGCTGCACCGACCAGGTTGCCTTTGAGCAAGTTCACGTGGAACAGTCCATGTTGCTCAATGGCCCCAAAGAAAATGTTCTGAAGTGCGCTACAGGAATCCGCACTGGCGGTCTGCAGACATCAACACTGGCAATCGGGCTGGCACAAGCTGCAGTCCAATTTCTCGCCACCGAGGCCACGAAAAGAACGGAACTACAAGAGGCTGCTGCTGAACTGACGCAGGAGGTTGATGCGTTGACTCTACGTTTACTTAACGCATCTGAAAGCGACACAGATTGCGACACTTCAGAAATACGTACATTGGCGAATCGGCTTGCACTGCGAACAACCCAAGCCGCCTTGACCGCAGCCAAGGGAGCCGGTTTTGTCCAAGGACACCCAGTTGGCCGCTGGTGCCGCGAGGCACTTTTCTTTCTCGTCTGGAGCTGCCCACAACCGATAGCCCAAGCTCACCTCTGTGAACTCGCATTCGGGACTCACTCTTGACGCAGAGCAATGCGTGCCGCTCCCTCTTCGCTGATTGACATCGCTAGCCAACCGTCACGCAACTCAAGTTGGCTAACGAAAAGTCCGGCTGTGGCTGGATTCTCAGTCAACTGCGGAACAGTTAACGGAATCTCTCGATTTGCAGCGAAGACTTTGTTGAAAATTGCCCGCACGGGCAAACGCTCTCGCATCGCCATCCGGGGACCGCTAATTCGCAAGTGCCCATCACGCACAAGCCGAGCGTTCATTCCGTCCATTTCAGGACGATACCCGACCCTCACAATGAACTGCGTTAAATCGATACCCTCGTCACGACGCAGCCTTAGCACGCGAAGCGTCAACCACAACCTGCCATCTTCAATTTCAACCGTAATCGGTCGTGTTCTCGCGAACTGCACCATCACATCATCAGGAATATCGTCGGGAATACCCACATCTGCCTTACCGAACCTTGCCGCACTATCGCGGATCAAATCTCGAATGCTGATGGGCTCTTTCGACGAGATCAACTGTTCAAGCGTATTATTAAGGGCAGACTGATGCAGTTGCACACTCATCAAACTATCACTCAAGGCACGCGGACGTGGCGTGAATGCCGCCAACTGCCAGTCGCCAGCCACACGGTAACGCGCCAACAGACGTTCATCGGTTGTTTGCATATCGGTCACCTGAGGGTCGAGCTGCAAACGCCCCAAAGGTCCAAGCACCATCTCGCTAACCTTCACTGCGGCCTGATCAACACGGCTACCCAACTGGCTATCGATCTCGGACTCAATCCGAATCTGTGCTTCTCGATTTGCAATTCGATTCGCCTGCGGAACCATTTCGCGGTAACGATCCTCAACAATTGATCGAACCAGCGTTCCAACCAATGGCCAGCCATCGTAGTCCGTTTCAACACCTCGCAGTCTGGTTTTGCTCCGGACTTGCGCGTCGGCGTCACCAAGAGACATTCCACGTTTCGTGACTTCAATATGAGTCGCAGCATCAAACTTTGCTGAGGCAGCAGTTCGAATTGAAACAAAGCCTTGCTTTCCAATCGAATCAGTTTCGACGCGTCCGTTTGCGTTCAGTTTTAGCGACCAACGATCGGAGGATGGTTCAAGATCAATATCAAGATCACTTTGAATCTGGCTGACTCCAGATACCCGCGCCCCTAGAACCTGCGTATTGACCGGTACCGACGTTGGCTCAATGGCCGGGATCATCAGCTCGATGAATCGTTCAGTGATGGCAAAGCGGACGTTTGCATTTCGATAGTGAGTATTGATCTGCGCTGACACTTTGACAGCCGCGGGACTCTTTGCAAAGCGTAAAGTCTGAACAGCAGAAGCGATGTCCACCGCGGCCAGATCGATTGCATTTGATTCCTGCTGCTCCAATTGATTCATCAATGCTGCATAATCAACCGCCCTTTGTGCCCACGGCCGAATGGCTGCCACTAATTGTTCAATGGACTCGCGTTTCAACCACTGCGACTGTTCATCACCAAGATTGTGCCACTCCAAACGGGACATTAACCGTTGTGACAGAATCGCACGTGTAGCAGGATTGCCACCTTGTCCCTGTTCCAACACCTCATCAAGCATCAGGAACGCATTCCATCCGACTACGTCACCAGTCACAACCAAGTCATCGCGAACTTGCTGGACAGCGGACTCAAGGGGTTCATCGAGTTCGACATCAACTAAGTCCCACGACAGATCATCACTCCGACTTAGATCCCAGACGGGCATCCAAACAGCCGTACGCCTCGAAATGGCATAGATGGCTCTCAACCACTGAACCTGTCGCTGGCGATCCTCGAGTTCTTCGGCTTGCTCGCGTCCCTCTGCAGCTAAAGCGATCAATGCGTCAATGATTACACCTGCATCAGCGTCACCCAATCGCGACAACTCTCGCAAGTCCGCTAACAGACCTTGCACACGTGCCGCCCAACCAGCAATGGTCATTTCAGTACCATCGACAGAGATGAATCTGAACTCTTGTTGCGGTCCAGAACCTGTCTCTTATACACATCTCCGAGCCCACGAGACCGAGGCTGATC
>CAJXTM010000694.1 GCA_913061385.1 uncultured Rhodopirellula sp.
CGAGATCAGCCTCGGTCTCGTGGGCTCGGAGATGTGTATAAGAGACAGCAGCTGTCGCAGGCGGCGGTGAGATCCGGATCGATCGTGTTGCGGAGATTCGCAGGCAAATCGCCGATGGCAACTACGAAACTCCAGAAAAAATGGACGCCGCTCTCGATCGGCTCCTCGATCAACTTGCCTAGCTGGCAGATTGAACGTGGGTCTCCAACAGGCCCGGAAACGGCAGAACAACAGAAAATAGTGACAGTTGCGAGGTGATTACCTCGCCGCTGGCGGTAGGGTGCATCCAAATACACTCTGCGTATCTTCTGTTTTTTCAGGTCGCGGGTTCACGGTTGGTTATATTGTGAACGATCTTAAACGCCGAACTGCGTGGAAAGCCTGCACTGCCTTTCGTGACGCACCGGACTCCAAATCCAACTGAAACGCCCGTGTCCACTGCTGATTCCCTCGAACCACTGAACGTATCTTCATCACCTCGTGAGAGGTTTGAGGAGTATCTGCAAACTCGAGGCCTTCGGCAGACCAGCCAACGTAAGTTTCTCATTGAGGCGGTATTCGAAGAGCATGACCATTTTGATGCAGACGAGTTGATTGACCGCTTGCCACGCCGAGGTGAGAAAAACTACGTTAGCTCAGCGACCGTTTACCGTACGCTTCGCGAATTCGTTGATGCAGGTCTTCTGAAGAGTTTCCAGCTGGATGGGCGAACCGTTTACGAGTTGGATTACGGCTACCCTCAGCACGACCATCTTTATTGCACGCGTTGCAGAGGATTATTTGAGTTTCAAAGTGCTGATCTGATGAGGATCCGTGACAGTGTGGCTGCTGAGAAAGGATTTCGCGTCAGCGGTCACCGAATGATCATTCAGGGAGTTTGCCGCGATTGTGGCAAAAGTCGCCGCAAAAAGCGGAAGCAGGATCTGGTTTAGAGTGACTCGCGTATTTGCTTGAGAATCGCTGAGAATACTAGCTTGTTTTCATCGAAGTCACGACTCTCCGCCTGTATCTGCAGGATTAGTGTTCTGCCAGCTGCTTTGAAAATGATCAGGCGTGAAACGATCAACAAATCGAGATAGTAGAAACGGAAGTCGATGGTGTGCTCGTTAGGCAGTGCCTCGGCCAGCAAAATCTCTTCCCGCTCGATTTCTTCGTAATCCTCGGCAATGGAATCGGCGACTTCTTCGATAATTTCTTCGATTAATTGGCCTTCCCGCTCTTTTTCGAGGCTGACGAAACCACCGCTGGGCAGCTCCAGCGTGACCCCATCGCCTCCCTCATCCTCTGCGCGTTTCATCTCTTTCCAGTTATCTGGATAGAGAAATTTGAGTCCAAACAATTCGAATGTGGCAGGCATGCTCGGGACGATCCGGGGTCAGCGGGATAAATCAGCTTCTTGCGACTGTTCATGATGCACTACTTGATCAACAAATCCCAGCCGTGTTAGTTCCGTTGAGGGACATTAACAACAGTTCGCGTTGCGTAAAACCTTCGATTTTGGTAATCAACCGATTCGCGCTGTTGTTGTTTTGGAACCAATCATGTCCGTCAGAATGCCCCGACGACTTATCGAGCTGCTGTCGTTGACGGTGTTTGCTGTTTGTGGCTGCCAAAGCATGAGCCACAAACAGCAGCAAAAGTTAATCGATGCCCGACGTCACTCCGGAATGGGTTTCCAAAAAATTCATAACGGCAGCTGGGAAGATGCTGAAGAACTGTTCACACAAGCGTTGGACAAATCTGAGAATGATGAGCGAGCACACTGGGGCTTGGCAGAATCGTACTGGAATCGCAGGGAAACCACCCTGGCAGTCGAGCACATGGAGCAAGCGGTTCGACTGAGTGCCGGAGATCCAAAAATGGTACACCGTCTGGGCCGTATGTACCTTGATATGGGAAGACTGGAAAACGCAAAAACGCATAGTTTGTGGGCTTTGGAAACTGAACGTGATTCAGCAGAGGCGTGGGCACTTTATGGTGATTGCCTTAATGCAGCGGCAGGCACCGCTGACCCCAACCACCCAGCGTTACAGCCCGCATTGGCCGCATATCACCGAGCTCTGGCATTACAGCCAGATTATCCTACGGTGCAACAGACGGCGGCCGAAATTTACCTGAAACAGGAGCGTTACGACCGTTTACTGGCAACACTCGATCGCTTACACGATACCCATGGGGCAGATGCCGCTTCAGCGCGTGTTGACCTACTAAGGGGGATCGCGTTACGGCAGGAAGGAAGAACCGATGACGCAAAAGCTAGTTTCCGTCGCGCGATCGCCAAAGACGGAAGTGATCCAGACCCTCTCATTGAGCTCGCAACACTCGAACTCAAGGATGGACAGGTTGAACGAGCTCGATCCGCATTCGAGCAAGCAGCCGGAATCGCTCCCGAGCGTTTTAAAGACGGCATCCTGCTCGCGAAATTCCAAAAAGAAGAACAACTGATCGCCAAGGAATCTACGGGCGTGGATACGAGCGTGCGACACTGAATCTGGACAATGAGAAGGCGACCCAGCGGCAGCCACTACGTATAGTCGGAGCTCAAAGCCCGCCACACACGAACCAATGGCGTAGACTAGAGTCGCGTAGACTCAAAAGACATTGAGTCAAAAGACGGATCCCTGCATGCCACGCTTTGGAGTGGTTTGTGTCTTTCGATCAGCCTCGACGATCTGTCCAAACAGCTAGCTTAGCCACATGCTCTCAGCAGACGCATCCAGCTAAGGCAGAAGGAACAGGCATTCGGATTGTTCGGATTGCATGAATTAGGACACCATTTGCTCGACTGCTTTCGGGAATGCGCCCGTCCCACATATGCTGCAAGCGAGTCAATCCGTAAGGTTCTTCGTAAATCACGACATACTACCAGCACACCCACAGTACGTAGGCTAGGTTTCCATTGTCTGTGCAATGCGTTACGGACGCGTTTGCACGAGTAACTCGCTTCAGAATGGAGCCTTAAGATGTCACTACACAACAGCCCAAGCCAGTCCTTCTCGGGAAGCCACGCCCACATCGCCCTAGACAACCATGACTTTGTGGACCGACGAAGTGCTGCAATAGTCGGGCAGCAGCAGGCTGAGCGTCGACAATTCGGCAGCTCACATAACGGGCTATCACCTAATGGGCTCGAACTCGCCGTAGCCATTGATGAGTATAAAGTCCAAAATCACCGTCGCTACCTCACCTGCGATGAGATACTTTCGGTGATAACCACGCTCGGTTATCGAAAAAAGTAAGGCTCAGCAATCTTGCTCATTTGATCAGCGGTTGCATGAGTTGCCGCCGAGTCACAACACTACGAATTTTGGCGTTGTCATCTGTCAGAATAGCAATTTCACTAGCGCTATCGTAAAGGCTTAACAGCAACTGCAGATGGCGATCGTCAGATCGCCCGTTAAGCACGGGTTGGCATTCCAGTTGGGGATGCTCACGACACAGATCGGCATACCAAAGAAATCCAATGATGCCACTCTGATCCCTGTCTCTTATACACATCTGACGCTGCCGACGACTCCTTACGTGTA